>JBGUED010000184.1:0-5580 GCA_041821525.1 Candidatus Aminicenantaceae bacterium
CTGGAAGACCATGACACGCAGAAAGAGCTTAATACAATCCTGGAGCAGATGGTTAAGCAGGAGTTCAAGGATGCCAACAAAGTCTTCTATGTAGTGAACGAACAGTTCACATGGGAGCTGTCCCGCATGATCCACTCGGCCCGGGATTATCATGTCCTCTGGGTCCATGACTTCCGAGGCCTGAACAGCGATAAAAAACGTGCTCCAGACTCTGTCTCCTATAACCTGATCTTGAAGGATTATTACGGGGCCTGGATCGATCGGGTCAAGGACTATCCCAACACCAGAAAGCTCCCGGTTTTCATGATCTTCCTGGACCAACATTATTTCGAGGCCAACATATCCAAATTCTGGATGAAGCTGCTCATGGATCCCCTGGAACACAAGCTGAAGCTGCCCTCCGGCCATGAAACCTGGGAAAGGGAGATCGTCCAGGCGCAGAAGGATCTGAACGCCGCCATTGGTGCTTCTGAGGCCCTGCAGACCGACGTGAAGCGCTACGGCAGAAAATGGTTGAAAAACCGGATCAAGGTCCACGTTTCGATCACCAATCCTTCGGATCTGTCCTTCCGGTCGATGCGCACGCTCAGAGGAGCCCCCTTTATCCCGGACAACCTGATCCGCGATCACCGCAAGATCAGCTTCTACGACATCACGGAACTCGATCCGGGCAAGGGAGAGGCCATCTATGCCGGGCTGGGTGTCGGGGAATATTACGTCGGCCCCCGGTGGGAGGATCGTTCTATGATGGTCAAAGGGCCGGGAGTGTTGGGAGTCAAGGAGTCCGCCCGGAAGCTGCTTCTCTCTCAGGGTTTCAAGCCCCATCAGATACCGACTCCGCTGCGTCCTCTGCCGATGCCGGCTGATTATGAACAAAAAGTTGAGAAGCTTCGGGAATCGGGGTGGACGGCCTGGGGGATGCAGGTTCACAATGACACCGGTTTCGGTCAGAAGGACACCACCCTGGTGAAGGCCGTCCTGTACACCATGATGCCCAAAGGCTCGTATCTCGTGACCACGGACCAGGTATGGAGCAGCCCGACCTGGGCCGGAATGCTGGTGGGAGCCGCCTTGAGAGGCTGTTCCGTCTTTGCTATCTCGCCCTCCTTGTTGAATGCACCGGTTGATGTCTCCGCGGCCATGTCCCGCAGCAACGAGATCTTCCGCCGCCTTATCTACGTCGAGAATCTCATGGAGGACGAGCTCCAGGAGGTCGGAGGCATGCTCAAGCTCGGAATCTACAACGTGGATGTCGATGTGCAGGATGTGGTCGGCAGGGGAGAACTCCTGGCACAGAATCTGGCAGATAATCCCTAGCTGAAAGAGGCCTTTCCTTTCCAGCCCTCGGTTTTTCAGTTGATCCAGTCTCTTTCGGGTCAGCTGGCATTAAAAGGTGTTACTGCCAGTTACTTAAGGGCAAGAGAAGATATCCGCATGCCTAAGCTTCACCGGAAAACCCAGTTTTTTGCCTCGAAGACCGCCATGGAAACCCTGGTACCTCTGCCGGAGTGGGCCCCCCTGCTGGAGGAATATTCATTGGCCAGAGTGGATCAGGTCGAGCGCAATACTTATCTGGATTCCCAGCGGTACCAGGATCTCTTCATTGATGAGTTCCGTCTGCTGGAGGAGAAATGGTTGGAGCAGATTCCGGAGGAAGAGAGGGAGAAAGCAATCCTCTACCTCACCGTGGGATCGCACAACCAGGATCTCCGCAGTCAGATGCTGGACGGCGAGGTTTTGTTTGTAACCGCGGATTTTGACAGCCTGCTCGGTTTCATGGATTTCTTTGCCTTGATGGGATTGACGACCTGGGTAGAGAACGTGGCCTGGCTGGAACTCATGCTGCCCCGTTACGAGGGGATCATGTTCCGGCTCGGACAGTGGTTCAGGGCTGCCATCTAAGATCCGGGAGATACTCCCCCGGATCAATGAGTATGAGACTACGCTCGATCTGAAGCATTTTGACCTGATCTTGAAGACCTCGGGCTAGGGATGCGCAGACCATTCGCTTGTCTGCGAGTGATCCATTACGTTATAATCTTCGCGGAGGGGATCGATACCTTGAAATGTCCGGAGTGTGATGCATTGATCCCGGATGGTACTGGCTACTGCGGCAGCTGCGGGATCCACATTCGGACATCCAGGGACGAGCCCGCCCCCATCACACAGACACTTGCGACACCCAGCGCACACCTCAGCACCGGATTTTCCTTTGCCGGGCGGTATCAAATCATCGAAGAACTCGGCCAGGGAGGGATGGGGACTGTTTATCGGGCCTATGACCAGAAGCTCAGCGAAGAGGTCGCACTCAAACTGATCAAACCGGAGATCGCTACCGATCACGATACGGTTTTGCGTTTCAGCAATGAGGTGAAGCTGGCCAGGAAAATCTCTCATCGGAACATCGGCAACCTGTATGAGCTCATGGAAGATGAGGGCACGCATTACATCACCATGGAATACATTTCCGGTGAGGACCTGCGCCGGTTGCAGAAAAGGATCGGATCGCTCCCCCAGGAAAAAGCCCTGCATATCGCGGCACAGATCTGTGAAGGGTTGAGCGAGGCTCACAGCCTTGGCATCGTGCATCGTGACCTGAAGCCCGGGAACATCCAGATCGATCACAACGGTAATGTCCGCATCCTGGATTTTGGGATTGCCCGCTCCCTGGGAACCCCGGGAATGACCCAGAAGGGGATCGCTGTGGGGACACCGGAATACATGTCCCCCGAACAGGTGGACGGCCAACCGGCTGATGAGCGGTCGGACATCTATTCTCTGGGAGTCATTTGTTACGAGATGCTGACGGGGAAGCGCCCGTTCGAAGGTAACAGTCCTTTTTCGATTGGATACAAACACAAGATGGAGCCGCCTCAGAATCCCCGGCTTGTCGATCCGCGCATCCCTGAAGAACTCAGCCGCTGCGTGCTGAAGTGTCTTGAGAAGCAGAGGGAAGACCGGTATCAAAGCGCGGCGGAGATTCTGGCCGATCTGAGCCTTATCAGGAATCAACTATCGGGCACAGGGCTAGTCCGGCCGGAGAAATCGCGGCGGCCACCTTCCCGCCAGCTGACTGTACGCATCAACCTCCGGAGGCTTCTGATCCCTGCGATAATTCTGGCCGCGGCGGCCGTGATAGTGATCCTCGTTTTTTTATTGTGAGTCATCTTGGTTGACATTTCGGTTTTATCCTCTTATCTTATGCACGATGGGGGGTACAGAGAGAATTCTATGTTTGCCCGCATATTAAGGATACAGACAGCGCCCGATCAGATCGATACGGCGGCCATGCTCTTCGAGGAGAGCGTCATCCCGCTCTGCAAGAACCAGAAAGGATTTGTCGGATCGGAATTTCTGGCCGACCGCCACACAGGTGTCAGTCTGGTGATCACCATCTGGGATAGTGAGGCGGACCTGCAGAACAGTGAACGCAGCCGCTTTTTCCAGGAGCAGGTCGCAAAATTTATCGGATATTTCACCGCTCCCCCCATCCGGGAATCCTTCGAAGTGGTCATGCTCGACCTGAGCTAAAGCGAGAGGATCTTGATCACGGCGCCGGCCGCCACCACCAGGATGGCCACCATCAGTAGGACATTCCACAGAGCTCCCTTAAGCCCCTGATTCTTGTCCTCACCTAGGAAGCTCCGTTTGTTCTGCAAAATAAAAAATCCGATGTATGCTATGGGCATCATGACCAGGTTGAAGGAGGAGACCACCACCGGCAGCCAGAAGGGGAGGGAGTAGAATGCCCCCAGGATCCCTATGTTGGCAACCATGGTGCTCGCCCGGTAGCGCCACCCGCTGAATTCGAAATGGAACATCTCGCTCAGGACGAACCCGCACAGGAGCATCTCGATCACGAGAGTCGTGAAGCACATGCTCAAGATCCCGAAAGAGAACACGATCCGGCCGAGGGAGAGTCCTATGAGGGGCTGCAGCGCATGGGCCGCATCCACGGCCGAATTGACCTGGATGCCCTGAGTGTGGAGCGTGTTGGCGAAGGCGATGGCCACAAAACTCGTGGCCAGCACAAAGGGAAGGAACATGGAAGTACCGAGGTCGAAGTTTTTGAGGCCACGATGTTCCTTGCCCCACCCGCGGGCCAGCAGCGTGTAGGGGTATAAGAAGGTCATGTTGACGCCCACGGCAGCCCCCAGTTGACCCAGGACAATGGTGATCCCCGCCTTATCTTTCGGGATGTGAAACGTGAAAAATCCACGGAACAGTTCCGCCCAGTTGATCCCCGTCTTGATCACGACCAGCAGAAAGGCCAGGACCATCAGCATCAGCATATATTTGAGGATGCGTTCGAAGCGGCGGATGGATCTCCGGCTGCCTCCTTCATAGCTCCAGCAGACTGCAGTCCCCAGGACCAGCAGTATCAATGCGACCCCACCGCGGGGAACATCGAGGCCTGCCACCGCGAAGATGTCCTTGAACACGGCGGTTCCCAGGGAATACTGGGGAATCTGCCAGACCACTGAGGCCAGGAACACATTGAAGCCCCAGAGCAGGGCCACTGCCGGGTGCAGCTCTTTCCAGAAGACGTCATAGGGCCGGGCTCGCGTCGAGATTACCTGGTGGCCGATGGCGGCGAACACCATGACTCCCAGTAACATGGCCACGGGCGGCACCCAGAGAAGCCGGTAGCCGAAGACAGAGCCCGCAAAGATGGCGGAGCTGGCAGAGCCTGCTCCCAGGGTCAGGGCGCTCTGCATCCATCCTGGCCCGGACAGCCCCCAATAGCCTTTCCAGCGCTGCCAGAAATGCGGCTGGGAATCGATCTCGCTGAGCTGTTCTCGTTCTGTTGCGAGGGCTTCCGGATCCCGGACCTCTACCATGGGGAGTCCCCTGCGGAGGCGCCGGGATCGCTCTCTGCCCTTCATAGTTCCTCGTTGCTTTATGATTTTGTATCATAAATCAAAAAGACTTGACAAGGCTTACTAGATATTGTATCTTTACAAAAGAGTGCATCAAGATATTGTGGGTGTTCTCGGTGGGAAAAACAGATTCTTTAAGAAAACGGGAGTTGTTTAAGGTATAAAAAAAACGAGGAGGGCTAGAGAGGAATCCCGTCCTACTCTTTTTGTCGCTATGCCTTGGATGGTGAGACCCTCCTCGTCATATCCATTGTAAGTGTGTTCCGGCTCCAATATCTCATCTAGCCCAAAAATCGTCAATCGCCTTTCAGGGTGGTTGAGAGGATGAGATTTCTTCACCTTGCTTCACCCTTAGGGATTAATCAGCTCTCCCTTGAGTTTTTGGCTGGCGGGAGATATGATGCAGAAAAAATACAGGAGGAAAGATCATATGGATTTCAAAAACTCAGTGCCGGACAGGATCCAGGAACTTAAAAAGACCATAGGGGAAGAGAGGGCGATATCGGCTCTTTCAGGTGGTGTGGATAGTTCTGCCTGTACTGTCCTGGCTCACAGGGCCATCGGTGACAACCTGAAATCCATTTTCATCGATGACGGGCTCATGCGTGAAGGTGAAGCGCAAAGCGTGGTCAGCCTCTTTCGTGACTTGGGAGTTACCGTCGAGATTGTGGATGCCCAGGACGCGTTCTTCACCGCACTC
>JBGUED010000185.1:0-5575 GCA_041821525.1 Candidatus Aminicenantaceae bacterium
GCGGATCGTGATCCGATCGCCCCCCGTCTTCCCCAGGATCGAGGCCGCGACACCATGTCCGCTGGCCAGCCGCAGGAGTTCCTCCTGTTTTTCTGGGGAGACCGTCGCGACGATTCGGGATTGCGACTCTCCGAAAAGCAGCGCATCCGTACGGAGGTCATCGTCCAGATCCAGGCTGCAGCCCCAGAGCGCCTCACTGTGGAATGCGCACTCGGCCAGACACACGGAGAGCCCTCCTTCCGATATGTCGTGCGTCGAGCGCAGCAGTCCCTGGGAGATCGCGTCCAGACACAGGCCGTGCAGGCGTTTCTCTTCGGCCAGATCGATATGGGGCGCGAGGCCTCTCTCCCGCTGATGAATGAAGCGAAGGTACTCGGAACCCCCCAGTTCCTCCCGGGTTTCGCCCAGCAGCACGACCGTATCGCCGGCCTCCTTGAAGCCTGGCGAGACGGCCAGGTCGATGTTGTCCACGATCCCCACGATGCCCAGTACCGGAGTGGGATGGATGGAAGCGCCCTCGGTTTCGTTGTAGAAACTGACATTGCCGCCGGTAACAGGGATCTCGAAGACCTGGCAGGCCTCGGCGATGCCCTCCACCACCTCTTTGAACTGCCACATGATCTCGGGCTTTTCAGGGTTGCCGAAGTTGAGGCAGTTGGTGACTCCCACCGGGTATGCGCCCACACAGGCCAGGTTGCGGCAGGCCTCAGCCACCGCGATCTTTCCCCCTGTGCGGGGATTCAGGAGGGTGTAGAGGGAGTTCCCGTCCAGGGTCATGGCCAGCGCTCTCTTGCTGTCCTTGAGGCGCAGCACAGCGGCATCGGCTCCCGGGAGGAACGCGGTGTTGGTCTGCACCATGTGGTCATACTGCCGGAATACCCACTCCTTGTCTGCGATGGTGGGGGAGGACAGCAGTGTCAGAAACAAGGAATCGAACTCCCCGGGAATGGGGAGGATGTCTGGCTCGGGGACCTCTGGGGAGGGGGCCGGGGCGCTGTAGCGGCGCTGATAGACGGGACAGAGCTCGATCACTGCTGCCACGGGGATATCCACCACCTCCTCTCCGTGAAAGCGGACGTGGAGGCGGCCGTCGTCTGTGACCCGGCCGATGACAACGGCATCGAGGTCCCACTTGGCGAAGACGGCCTGGACTTCGGAAACACGCGACTCCTCCGCCACTATGAGCATGCGCTCCTGGCTCTCAGAGAGCATGATCTCGTAAGGGGTCATGCCTTCTTCCCTCTGCGGCACCAGGTCCAGGTCGATCACGATCCCCATTCCGGCATTGGCCGCCATCTCGGTGGTGGAACAGGTGAGCCCGGCCGCGCCCATGTCCTGGATGCCGACGATCAGGTTCCGGCCCATGACCTCCAGGCAGGCTTCCAGCAGGAGCTTTTCCTTGAAGGGGTCCCCCACCTGGACGTTGGGCCTCTTCTCCTCGAGGTCCTCTCCGAATTCCGCCGAGGCCATGGTGGCGCCGTGGATGCCGTCCCGGCCGGTCTTGGAACCCACATACAGGACCGCGTTCCCCTTGCCCTCGGCCTTGGCGTAGAAGATCTTATCCTTCTCCACGATCCCCAGGCAGAAGGCGTTGACCAGGGGATTCAGGGAGTAGCACTCGTTGAAATACACGTCTCCCCCCACCGTGGGTACACCGAAGGCATTGCCATAGCCGGCGATGCCGGAGACCACGCCGTCCATGACGGAGCGGTTCCGGGGAGTGTTTAAGGGGCCGAAACGGAGGGAATCCATGGCCGCGATGGGCCGGGCACCCATGGTGAAGATGTCCCTCAGGATCCCGCCCACTCCGGTGGCCGCACCCTGATAGGGCTCGATGAAAGAAGGATGGTTGTGCGACTCGATCTTGAACACCGCGGCCAGTCCGTCTCCGATGTCGATGATGCCCGCGTTTTCACCCGGGCCCTGGATCACGTTCTTCCCTGTGACCGGGAGCTTCTTCAGGTGGGACTTGGAGCTCTTGTAGCTGCAGTGTTCGGACCACATGAGGGAGAATATGCCGAGTTCGGTCAGGTTTGGGTCGCGGCCGATGAGTTCGACGATGAGGTCGTATTCCTCGCGATTGAGACCATGATCTCGAATGACTTGCTCGTTGATCATTGTTACCCTGTTTCCTTGATGTGTTCGATGATCGATCGGAAGATGACGCGGCCGTCCTCGCTGCCCAGCAGTGATTCTGAAGCCCTTTCCGGATGGGGCATCATCCCCATGACATTGCCATGTGTGTTGATGAGGCCGGCGATGTGGTCCAGGGACCCATTGACATTGGCTTCTTCGCTGAGCCGGCCCTGGGCGTCACAGTAGCGCAGCACCGCCTGCCGGTTGCGCTCGATCTCGAGTTGCCCGGCATCGTCTGTGAAGTAGTTGCCGTCGAAGTGTGCGATTGGGATGCGCAGGACCTGGCCTTCCTTCCCCGCCCGCGTGAAGGGCGTCTGCGCGTTCTCCACGCGGAGATGGACGTGCTGGCAGAGGAATTTCAGGTTTGTGTTGCGCAGCATGGCACCGGGCAGCAAACCCAGTTCCAGCAGGACCTGGAAGCCGTTGCAGATGCCCAGGACCAGGCCGCCGTTCAGCGCGAATTCCCGCACTTCCTGCATGAGCGGGGAGAAGCTGGCGATCGCGCCCGACCGCAGGTAGTCGCCGTAGGAAAATCCCCCCGGCAGGATGATGCAGTCGGCGCCACGGAGGTCATGGTCCTTGTGCCAGAGGAACTCCGCGTCCTGTTCGAACACATCCCGCACGGTGTGCAGTGTGTCGTAGTCACAGTTCGAGCCGGGGAATACCACCACTCCGAATTTCATCCGCGCTCTTCCCCCTACTCGATGATCTGCCAATCGAACTTCTCGATGATGGGATTCGCAAGCACTTTGTCCGCGATCTCCGGGATGACCTGCTCCAGCTGTTCCCCGGAGATGCCGTCCATCTCGAGCTCGAAGACCTTGCCCTGGCGCACCTCTCGGATATAGTCATATCCCAGAGTGTGCAGGGCGTTCTTGACGGTCTGTCCCTGGGGGTCGAGCACACTGTCCTTGAATGAAATCAGAACTCTAATTTTCATCGGTCAACACCTTCTTAAATATATAATCTATCTTGTCCAGGTAGGGATCGAGTAAGAAGCAGTCATCCACTTCCCGTGCGGTCAGCTTGTCCATTATCTCAGGATCCGCCAGGAGCAGGTCCCGGAACTCGCATCCCTCGTCCCACGTCCTGAGGCTGTTGCGCTGGGTCAGATGATAGGCGTCTTCCCTGGAGAGTCCCTTGCGTGTCAGAGCCAGCATCACCCGCTGCGAAAACACCAGGCCGCGCGTGACGCCGATGTTCTCCTGCATGCGTTCGGGGTGGACCTGCCAGTTCCCTACGATGTTGGTGGTCTCGGCCAGCAGGAAGTCGGTGACGATGAAACTGTCTGGGAAGATGATGCGCTCGGCCGAGGAGTGCGAGATGTCCCGTTCGTGCCAGAGCGGGATGTTTTCCAGGGCGACCAGGAGATTGGCCCGGGGGATGCGGGCCAGGCCGGAGATGCGTTCGGTCCGCACCGGATTCTTCTTGTGGGGCATGGCAGAGGATCCCTTCTGGCCCTTGGTGAACGGCTCCTCGACCTCACGAGTCTCGGTCTTCTGGAGGTGGCGGATCTCCTGTGCGATCTTGTCCAGGGTGGCGCAGATCAGGGCCAGCACATTCATGACCTCGGCGTGCCGGTCGCGCTGCAGTACCTGGGTGGAGATCCGGGCCGGAGTGAGGCCCAGCTTTGCCAGTGCCTTGACCTCGACCTCGGGATCCAGATGGATGTAGGTTCCCACCGCTCCCTGGATGCGGCCGTAGCTGATGGTCTCGAAGGCCTGTTCCGTGCGGAGGAGGTGTCGGCAGATCTCATCGTACCAGACCAGGATCTTCACTCCGAAAGTGATGGGTTCGGCGTGCACGCCGTGGGTTCGACCGACCATGGGAGTCATCTTGTACTTGAGCGCCTGTTCCCTGAGCACATCCTTAAATATGACAAGGTCCTTCCGGACCTTATCCAGGGCCTGTCGGATGAGCAGAGAAAGCGCGGTATCCACCACGTCGTAAGAGGTGAGTCCCAGGTGGACGAAACGGGAGTCTTCACCCACGAAATCGGCCACTGAAGTCAGGAACGCGATGACATCGTGTTTGACTGTTTTTTCGATCTCATCGATGCGGGCGACCTCAAAGGAGGCCTTACTCTTGATCCGCTCCAGGGCATCGGCCGGGATCTCGCCCAGTTCATGCCAGGCTTCGCACACGGCCAGTTCCACGTCCAGCCATTTCTGGAAGCGGTTCTGATCCTCCCAGATGGCCCCCATTTCGGGTCGTGTATAGCGTTTGATCATGCAGGTTATCCTTATATATATGAAGATGAATATGAATCATATCAACAACCCTTCGAGGCTGTCAATCTATTGGGAGAGCAGGCTTGAATTGTTTTGATGATCGCCATGAAAAAGGAGTTAATTTTCCTGTTTTTATTTATTGACAAATGATTTGCTTTTCTGTAGCATACAGCTTGCACTACTTTTTTATTTTTCTGAGTAGGTAGGAGAAGTGTAGAGGTTATTCTTTCTCTTCTTCGTATATCCCTGACACAAAACAAAAAAAAGACGTTGTTAAAGAGCCGGAGAGGAACATGTGCCAGCGTAGCTCAGTTGGTAGAGCAGCTGATTTGTAATCAGCGGGTCGGGGGTTCGAATCCTCTCGCTGGCTTAACCGAATGGATCGGGCATTCGCTCAGACCAGGTGGCTCCTGAGGGAGTCAGGTTTAAGTGATGTTTTTATATGCCTCGTGTGGGCAGGTACCAAAGCGGCCAAACGGGGCGGGCTGTAAACCCGCTGGAGAAATCCTTCGGAGGTTCGAATCCTCCCCTGCCCACCAGGTCGTGTGCGGGAATAGCTCAGCTGGTAGAGCAACGGCCTTCCAAGCCGTTTGTCGCGGGTTCGAATCCCGTTTCCCGCTCTTGAGCGAGGAGGTCGCCCACGTAGCTCAGTTGGTAGAGCACGTCCTTGGTAAGGACGGGGTCACCAGTTCAAGTCTGGTCGTGGGCTTTTAATAAACTTTTATTTCCTAATAAACCGACAAGGAGAGTAAGGAGGTAAGGCAAAATGGCGAAGGAAAAGTTTGAACGCACGAAGCCGCATTTGAACATAGGCACGATCGGTCACGTTGATCACGGCAAGACGACCCTGACGGCGGCGATTACGAAGGTGTTGAACCAGAAGATGGAGAAGGTGGCGTTTGTGGACTACGCTGAGATCGACAACGCTCCTGAGGAGAAGGAACGCGGTTTGACGATCCAGATTGCGCACATCGAGTATGAGACGGACAATCGTCATTATGCTCACATTGACTGCCCGGGTCACGCGGACTACATCAAGAACATGATCACGGGCGCGGCCCAGATGGACGGCGCCATCCTGGTCGTCAGTGCCGCGGATGGGCCCATGGTCCAGACGCGTGAGCACATCCTGTTGGCTCGGCAGGTCAACGTGCCCGCCGTCGTAGTCTTCCTCAACAAGGTGGACCAGGTAGATGATCCCGAGCTGC
>JBGUED010000186.1:0-5564 GCA_041821525.1 Candidatus Aminicenantaceae bacterium
GACCGGGGTCCTCTGTTCGACGTGGGAGCTGCCACCGGGATCCTCATGAACATGGCCCGGGAACGGGGTTGGGAGCCGCAAGGTGTAGAGCCCAGCTCCTGGGCCGTTGAGACGGCGCGGGACCGGTACGGCCTTCATATCCGTGCCGGTGATTTCGAGACTAGTGAGATCGCGAAGGACCGGTTCGCGGCCGTGACCATGGTCGACTTCATCGAACACATCCCCGATCCTGGGGCCGCCCTGGTCAAGGCCAGGGAGATCCTGCGCAGCGACGGGATTTTGTGTCTGGTGACTCCCGACATCAGCAGCCTGGCCGCACGCCTGGCCGGGCGGCGGTGGTGGCACTACCGGCCCGCCCATCTCGCCTACTTCTCGTATGGGAGCCTGCGGACAGCCCTGAACCAGGCGGGCCTGAAAATCCTCAGGACGCGGCGCTACGCCTGGACTTTCAGCGCCCACTATCTGCTCACACGAGTTTCCCCGCTGAAATTGCTGGTTAAAAATCCGCGCCTGGCTTCTTTTTGGCGCCGAGTTCCTATAAAATTGGCTCTCGGCGACTCCTTGGAGATCTACGCCGGGAAGAGCACGTCATGACCGCTTACTTAAAAGCCATGCGCCTGGGCCGCTGGCCCCGAAGCCTGGCCATCTTCGTGGGGACCGCGGCCTATTTCTTCCTCCATCGCGAGGCACTCTCCCAACTGAACCCCCTGGATATCCTCCTGCGCTGCGGAGCCGCGTTCCTCCTCACCTGGGCCATCTCCACGGCCAACTACATCATCAACGAGATTGCCGACGCACCCTACGATGTCCACCACCCGACCAAGCGCAACCGCCCCCTGGTCAAGGGAGAAATCCACAAAGGCCTGTTTCTGCTGATGGGACTGGTCCTCTCCACCTCCGCCCTGCTCATCGCCTGGCGTTATTTCTCGCAACCCTTCTTCTTCGCCTTGTTGGGCCTCTGGATCGCCGGCTTTGTCTACAACATCAAGCCGGTGCGTACCAAGGACATTCCCTTTCTGGATTCCATCTCCGAATCCGCCAACAATCCCATCCGTTTCCTCATCGGCTGGTTCGCCTTTGCCACTCCCTGGCTCTTCCCGCCCTGGTCGCTCCTGCTCTGCTGGTGGTCCTTCGGCAATTTCCTGATGGTGGCCAAGCGTCTCTCCGAGTTCCGCCTGCTGCAGGACAAGGCCGGCAGCTACCGGCGCTCTCTCGGAAGGTATACTCGGAGATCTCTTCTAGCGGGGCTGGCATTAAGCGCCGTGGTCTTCTTTGTCACCTATTTCGCATTCGCCATTTCCACCCGACTCCAATCGTTCCTGTTCCTGTCCCCCCTGGTCTTCTTCTATTTCTACATCTTCTTCCACAAGACCTTGAAGGAACGGGAGGTCATGGAGGAGCCCGAACAGCTGCTCATGCATCCCGCCTTCGCCGCCTACACGATGCTCATGATCCTGGCCTATTGTGTCGCGTTTTTCCTGGACACCGTATACCTGTGACACGGCTTGTCTTTGCGTTTCAACATGTGATAAAGTAGCGATACCGTCTCGGACAGCACCAATGAATATCAACATCCTGGAGATCACCCTCAAGCTGTTGCTCGCACTCGCCCTGGGAGGGCTGGTGGGAATCGAACGGGAAAGCAGCCATAAACCGGCCGGCTTCCGGACCAACATCCTGATATGCCTGGGCGCGACCATGATCATGATCCTCTCCGACCTGATCCTCAGTCAGGCAGACGCGGCCGCAGGAGATGCTACACGACTGGCGGCAGGAGTGGTGACCGGCATCGGATTCCTGGGGGCGGGCACCATCATCCAATCCAGGGGAACGGTCACCGGCCTCACCACAGCGGCCACGCTCTGGGCCGTGGGAGGATTGGGGCTGGTGATCGGCGCCGGATTTTATCTCCCGGCGGTCATCTACACTACCGTCATTGTCCTGACACTCTTCATATTCCGCCGCTTCGAAGATACCCATTTCTCCAAATCCATCTACCGATACACCCTCAAGACGCGGACCGCCAAAGAAACCCTGGTGAGCGTAAAAAAGCTGGCCCTTCACGAAGGGATCCGCTTCAAGGAATTCTCCCATAAAAGAGAGGGGAGCATAACCATCATCGCCTTCTCGTTCCAGGCCCCGGAGGACAGGGAGCAAAAGTTCAACCAGGGCCTCGGCGACATGGACGGCATCACTGAACTTAAGATTGACTGAACGACTTCTCCTGGCCACTACCAACACCGGAAAGACCAGGGAGATGCAGGCCTATCTGGAAGGCCTTCCCCTGCAAATATTCACTCTGGACGCTTTGGGGAGCCTCGAGCCCTTCCCGGAGCACGGCCGTACATTTTCAGAGAACGCACGCGGCAAGAGCCTCTTCTACAGTCGGCTCTGGGACGGTGTGACGCTGGGCGAAGACTCGGGCCTGGAGATCGACCATCTGGGAGGGGCGCCGGGTGTCGTTTCGGCCCGCTTCTCCGGCCCTAATGCAACGGCTGAGACTAATATTCAGAAGGTCCTGGACCTTCTGACGGGGGTTCCCGATGCGAAAAGGACAGCGCGCTTCGTCTCCTGCATGGCCCTTTCACGGCAGGGGCGGGTCATTACAGAGATCCAGGCCCAGGCCGAGGGCACAGTACTAGAGCACAGAAGGGGCTCAGGGGGATTCGGGTACGATCCCATCTTCTATTACCCCCCGCTGAGTAAGACCTTCGCCGAGCTCGAGCCTCGAGAAAAAAACCAAGTGAGCCACCGCGGCCAGGCCCTTGGTCGACTCCGCGATTTCCTTTCAGGCGTCGTCGGCAGTTGACGCGGCGAGGAGCAAAACGACAACCCCTCTATACGACAATACCGAGCCACTTTCCCGCTAATATCCTTTGTTATCAACCAGTTATAACAGCGTAGCTTCCTGGCCTAAAAATTGCATTCACGTCCGCAAGGAGGTTCATCATGAAATCATTTGATTGGAAGAGAAAAACTTCGGTTGTAGGAATCCTGGCAGTGTTCACGCTGGTGCTGCTGGCTCCTGCTCATGCCTGGGCACAGGACAAGGCCCAGGAGTCCAAGATCAACATCAACACCGCCTCTGTCTCGGAGCTTCAGGAGCTGCCGCGCATAGGAGAACAGGTGGCTCAACGTATCGTGGATTATAGGGAGAAAAACGGCCAGTTCAAAAGGATCGAAGAGCTGATGAAGATCAAGGGGATCGGCGAGAAGACCTTCCTGCAATTGAAGGACAAAGTCACCGTTGGAAACAGCAACACATAGGAGGGGGGGGACCCCCTCCCACCCCCCCCTCTCCTCACGAGCGGGGATGGCTTTTCCTGTAGACATCCAGGAGATGTTTAAGGTCAAGGTGCGTGTATTTCTGGGTCGTGGCCAGGCTGGCGTGCCCCAGCAGTTCCTGGATGGACCTCAGGTCAGCACCCCGGCTCAACAGATGCGAAGCAAAAGAATGCCGCAGGCTGTGTGGGCTGATCTTTCTTTTAAGGGCCGTCTGCTGGATGTAAAAGCGCACGATCCGCTGGACCGAACGGGCGCTCAGGCGCTGCCCCCGGTAATTGAGGAAGACGGCAGTCTCGTCGACACGATCCTGGCTGAGGGATGGACGGACACAGAAATAGGCATGGAGGCTGTCTTCCGCGCTCCGTCCGTAAGGCACCAGGCGCTCCTTCTTGCCTTTGCCTCGGACGCGCAGGAGCCGTTCCTCGAAATTGATGTCCTCCCAATCGAGCCCCACGAGCTCGCTTACGCGGAGGCCCGTGGCGTAGAGCAGCTCGAGCAGGGCCTTGTCCCTCAGGTCCAGGGGCCTGCGCGTGTCGGGCACGTCGAGCAGGGCGGCCATCTCCTCTTCGGATAGGAAGGAAGGGACGTGCTTTTCCTGCCTGGGAGTGGCCACCACCTTGGCCGGGTTATCCTTCAGCCACTTTTTCTGCACGCAGAACTGAAAGAACGAACGGAGGGCGGCCAGTTTGCGCGCAATGGTGGATTTTTTTTCCTGCTTCCTGTAGAGGGCGGCCAGGAAAGACCGGATGGCCATGTTGTCGATCCGGGAGAACGAGACTCCGGTCTCCTGCATATGGGCATAGAACTGGAGGAGGTTTCGGCGGTAGGCATCCAGTGTGTGAGGAGAGGCGTTGCGCTCGTACTGCAGGTGGTTGATAAAGGCCTCGATCTTTTTCTGCATCGCTTCGAGTAAACAGCCTCATCTCATTTAGAGGCTGTGTCGGGTCCGGGCTCAGCCTCCTCACGATAAGGGCAGTCCTTGTCGCTGCAGTACAGATATGGCGCCCCCTGTTTGGGGGACTTGCGCAGGAGGAAGGTGCGGGCACACTTGGGGCAGGGCTGTTCCACCGGCTCGTCCCAGGTGGCGAACTTGCATTTGGGGTAGTTGCTGCATCCGTAGAAGATCTTGCCCTTTCGGGTTTTCCGGCGGAACAGGGTACCTCCCTCGCATTCCGGGCAGGCGATGCCGGTGTCCTTCTTCTCGGTCTTGATGTAGGTGCACTTAGGATAGTTGGAGCAGGCCGTGAAGGGGCCGTAGCGGCCATGACGCAGCACGAGCGGCGAACTGCACTCCGGGCAGGCTTCCTCCAGCACCTGCGCTTCCTTCTTGCCCATGCTCTGCTTGAAGGTGCAGTCAGGATAGCCCGAGCAGGCCTTGAAGCGGCCGAATCGTCCCTGCTTGATCACGAGGTTCCGGCCGCATTCCGGACACTCCTCCTCTGAAGGAATCCCCGTGCCCTTGAATCCCTCATCCTGCTCTGCCTGCTTGAGGTCTTTCTCCAGCAGGGAGTAGTAGGACCTGAGATAGGCCAGCCCGTCTTCCTTGCCCTCGCTCACCAGGTCCAACTTCTCCTCCAGCTGGGCGGTGAATTCGAACTGCATCAGGTCCGAGAACTTCTCGATCAGGTAATCGCTCACGAACATCCCGAGCTCCAGGGGATTGAACCGCCCCTTTTCCCGGGCAACATAGTCACGGTCCAGCAGAGTCGAGATGATCGGGGCATAGGTGCTGGGACGCCCGATGCCGCGGGCCTCCAGCTCCTTGACCAGGCTGCCCTCCGTATAGCGGGAAGGCGGCTGTGTGAAGTTCTGCTTGGGTTCGAGCTCCCGCATCTTCAGGTCCTCACCGGGCTGGGCTTTGGGCAGGGCCTTGTCGTCCTTCTGCTGCTGGGGATAGAGTGCCAGGAATCCCTCGAACTGGATGACCTCTCCTTTGGTGCGGAACTGATATTTCCCCGCCCGGATGTCGAATTCAGTCTCCTCGATGCGTGCGGGATTCATTTGGGAAGCCAGGAACCGGTTCCAGACCATCGTGTAGAGGCGAAGCGTATCCTTGTCCAGGAAAGACTCCACTTTTTCTGGAGGGAGGTCGAAGGATGTAGGCCGGATGGCCTCATGCGCATCCTGTGCCTTCCTCTTGTTCTTATAGGCTCGAGGCTGGGGCGGCAGGTGCTCCGATGTGAAGTTCGCAGCGATAAACTCCCGGCTCTTACGCAGCGCCTCGTCTGCGATGCGCACCGAATCGGTGCGCATGTAGGTGATCAGGCCCACCAACCCCC
>JBGUED010000187.1:0-5562 GCA_041821525.1 Candidatus Aminicenantaceae bacterium
AAAACGCCATCGCTGCCCATTGACGATCATGGCCCGGCCATCGTGCATGATCCTAATATGTGCATCCTGTGCGGCCTGTGCGTGCGGGCATGCCAAGAGGTCGTGGGGGCCGAGGCCATCAGCTTCGTCGAGCGAGGCAAAAACCGCTTCGTCTCACCGCCCTTCGGGGAACCGTCCGAGGCCTGCATCGGCTGTACGGCCTGCGCCTACTTCTGCCCCACCGAAAGCATCACGTACGAGGACATCAAGGGGCGCAAGGTCATCCACAGCGAGCTCCACCTGGGCCCGGAGACGGCCATCCGAGTGCCGATCCACCAGGCCGTTCCCATGGTTCCCTTCATCGATGAGGAAACCTGCATCCATTTCAAGACGGGCGAATGCAAGATCTGCGCCCAGGTCTGCCCCAAGGAGGCCGTGGATCATGACCAGCAGGACGAGATCCTGGACCTGGAGGTGGGTTCGGTCATCCTGGCCACAGGATACAAACAGTTCGACGCCAGCCGTATCGCCCCCTACGGATACGGCCGCCTGGACAACGTGCTCAACGGCTTGGAGTTCGAACGCCTGGTCAATGCCTCTGGTCCCACGGGCGGCAAGGTCAAGTGCGCCAACGGAGAGGAGCCCAAAGCTGTGGGGATCGTACACTGTGTGGGTTCACGCGACGAAAACTACAACGAATACTGTTCCCGGGTCTGCTGCATGTACTCCCTGAAGTTCGCGCACCTGCTCAAGGAAAAGACCGACGCCGAAGTCTACGACTTCTACATCGACATGCGCTGTTTCGGAAAGGGGTACGAGGAGTTCTACCACCGCCTGCTGGAGGAGGGGACCAAGTTCATCCGGGGCCGTGTTTCGGAGATCACGGAAGTGCCCTTGACTCCGGAGGAAGCAGGCCGGCTCATCATCCGGGTGGAGGACACCCTGTTGGGCGTGCTGCGGCGTATCCCGGTGGACATGGTGATCCTGGCCACGGGCCTGGAGCCCAGCGTGGATCACAACAAGGTCGCCAAGACCTTCAACATCTCCTGCACGCAGGACACGTTCTTCTTGGAACGCCATCCCAAGCTGGCTCCGGCATCGACCTTTTCCGACGGGATCTTCCTGGCAGGTTGCTGTCAGTCACCCAAAGACATCCCCGATACCGTGGGTCAGGCCGGTGCGGCCACGGCCGAGGCACTGGCCCTGGCCGACAAGGGCACCTTCGAACTGGAACCCATCACCGCGGTCATCGACGAGGACCTCTGCTCCGGGTGTCAGATGTGCGTGAACCTCTGCCCCTTCACGGCCATCACCTACGACAAAGAGAAGGGAATCTCCGAGGTCAACGACGCCCTCTGCAAGGGGTGCGGGACCTGTGTTTCCGCCTGTCCCAGCGGCGCGTCGTATCAGAAACACTTCCGCGACGAGCAGATTTTCGCTGAGATCGAGGGGATGTTAGTAGAATAATTTTATTTGGCATAATGAAAACGGTATTAGTACAATGTCACGTTTTTACAAACGAATAAAAAATAAATCTAGCAAAGGAGGCCAACTATGAGCAACGAGTCATTCGAGCCTAAAATAGTTGGCTTCTTGTGTAACTGGTGCTCCTACACCGGCGCCGATCTGGCCGGCACCGCCCGAATGGTCTATGCGCCCAACGTGCGCATCATCCGGGTGATGTGCAGCGGCCGGGTCGACCCTCAGTTCGTACTGAAGGCCTTCAGCGAAGGCGCCGACGGTGTCCTGATCTCTGGATGCCACCCGGGAGACTGCCACTACCAAGAAGGCAACTACAAAGCCCTGAGGCGATATAAACTGCTCAACAAAGTGCTCGAGCAGTTCGGGATCGAAGAAGACCGATTCCGCCTGGAATGGGTCTCAGCCGCTGAGGGTGCCAAGTTCCAGCAGGTCTGTAACGAATTCACCGAGCAGGTCCGGGACCTCGGCCCACTCAACCTGAACGGAGGAAATCAATGAGCGAAAAACCCAAGGTTGCGTTTTACTGGTGTTCCTCTTGCGGAGGATGCGAGGAATCCATAGTCGATCTGGCAGAGGACATCTTAAAAGTCGTTGAGGCCGTGGATATCGTGTTCTGGCCCGTGGCTATCGACATCAAGAAAAAAGATGTCGAAGCTATGCCGGACGGCTCCATTGCCGTGACGTTCATCAACGGTGCCGTCCGCATGTCCGAGCAGGAAGAGATGGTCAAGATGCTGCGCAGGAAGTCGGGCCTCATCGTCGCCCACGGATCCTGTTCCCACCTGGGAGGCATACCGGGGCTGGGCAACTTCTGGAACAAGGAGACCATTTTCAACCGCTCCTACCACACGACCCCGTCCACCGAGAATCCGGAGAGAACCGTCCCCCTGGAATCCGTGATCGTCGAGGGTGAAGAGCTGACGCTGCCCGCTTTCTGGGATACCGTCAAGACCCTCGACCAGGTCATCGACGTCGATTACTACCTCCCGGGCTGCGCCACCCCACGTGACCTGATCCTGAACGCTGTGGGAGCAATCCTGGAAGGGAAGCTGCCCCCCAAGGGCTCGGTGCTGTCGCCCAACAAATCCCTGTGCGACGACTGCGACCGCAACGATTCCAAACCGGAAAAGCTCGAGATGCTCGAGATAAAGCGCCCCCACGAAGTCCTGGCCGACCCGGAAACCTGTTTCCTGGCCCAGGGCATCATCTGCATGGGGCCCGCCACCCGGACAGGATGCGGGGAGCGCTGCGTCATCGCCAACATGCCCTGTCGGGGATGCTTCGGCCCCACCGATCAGGTCTACGACCAGGGTGCCAAGTTCCTGGCCGCCATGGGTTCCATCATCGAGACCGATGACGAAAAAGAGATCGAAAAGATCGTGGATACCATCGTGGACCCGGCCGGGACCTTTTACCGTTTCAGCCTGCCCTCGTCGATCCTGCGCAGAAGAAGAATGGAGTCAATCAAATGAGCGAAAGAATCACCATAGACCCAATCACACGCCTGGAAGGCCACGGCAAGATCGAGATCTTCCTGGATGACAAGGGGGATGTCGAACGGGCATACCTGCAGGTCCCGGAACTGCGTGGATTCGAGCAGTTTGCCGTGGGCCGGCCCGTAGAGGAAATGCCGCGCATCACGCCGCGCATCTGCGGTGTCTGCCCCACGACACATCACTTCGCGTCCACCAAGGCCGTAGACGCGGTCTTCAACGTAAAACCCACCCCCACGGGACGCAAGATCAGGGAGCTGATCTACAACACCTTCATGATGGAAGACCACACGCTGCACTTCTTCTTCCTGGGAGGACCGGACTTCGTGGTCGGCCCCACCGCCCCCGCGGCAGACCGTAACATCCTGGGGGTCATTGGAAAAGTGGGCCTCGAGATCGGAGGCAAGGTCATACGCGTGCGCAGGGAATGCCGGGACATCATCAACTGGCTGGGCGGAAAGGTCATCCACCCGGTCTGCGGCCTGCCCGGAGGCGTGTCCAAGGGCCTGGACGAGGAACACCGTGTCGAGTTCCTGGAGACCGCGAACTTCGCTGTGGAATTCGCCCAGTTCGCCCTGCAGATTTTCGCAGACGTGGTCCTCAAGAACAAGGACTATGTCGACGTGGTCATGGGCGACGCCTACCAGCTCGAGACCTACTACATGGGCCTCGTCGACGAGAACAACAAGGTCGAGTTCTACGACGGCGACGTGCGCGTGGTCGACACCAAGGGCAAGGAATTCTGCACGTTCAAGCCGGATGAATACCTCGATCACATCGCCGAGCATGTGGAACCCTGGAGCTACATCAAATTCCCCTTCCTGAAGAAGCTGGGCTGGAGAGGCTTTGTAGAGGGCGAAGACACCAGCCTCTACCGGGTGGCACCCCTGGCGCGGCTGAACGTCTCTGACGGCATGCAGACGCCACTGGCCCAGGAGCACTACGAGCAGATGTACGAGGTCCTGGGCGGGAAGCCGTCTCACCACACGCTGGCCTTCCACTGGGCCCGCCTGATCGAGGCCCTGCAGGCCGCAGAGGCCATGAAGCTGCTGCTGGAAGACAAGACCATCACAGATCCCAACATCCGCCAGATCCCCACCGAGACTCCCACCGAAGGCGTCGGCATCGTGGAAGCCCCGCGCGGCACCCTGATCCATCACTACAAGACCGACGAGCGCGGGATCATGGTAGAGGCCAACCTGATCGTGGCCACCATCCACAACGCCCCGGCCATCACCATGTCCATCGAAAAGGCCGCCAAGGCCTTCATCAAGGGCGGCAAGGTGACCGAGGGACTGCTCAACATGGCGGAGATGGCCTTCCGGCCCTACGATCCCTGCCATGCCTGCGGAACCCACGCCCTGCCGGGAGAAATGCCGCTCATACTCAACATCTACGACCACAACCGGCAGCTGGTCAAAAAGCTCCAGCGAGACCGCGTATAATCCCGCGGCACACCGCAAACCCGGGCGGGAACCGAGTCTTCGGTTCCCGCCTTTTTATTGTGGGGCAGATAGTCTACAATGAAGCTTAACCCGGAGCCGGGTTCGGCAGCGTTTTTACGGTGCGTTGCCCCAAGGCCCCGCCCGCCTGATCAGCTCCTTGTATTCCTGCTGATACCTTGCCGGCAAGGCCTCCGAACCCTTTCCGGCGCAGATCGATAACCGGACTGGAGAGCGGCCGCACCACTTGCATAAAAGCCCTGAGAGTTTATAATATACGTTCATTCTGGAAAGAGACATGAAAACCCTGATCCTGGGACTCGGAAACGACCTGTTCGGCGACGACGGCGTTGGCAACCACGTCGTGCGCCTCCTCCAGCAGCAGCACGAAAAGGGGGAGAAGGACACGGCCTACCTCAGTGGCCTTGAGCTACTGGAGTGTTCGTTGACGGGCCTGAGGCTCCTCGATGTCATCGAAGGCTACGACCGCGTCATCCTCATCGACACTATCAAGCGCAGCCAGCCGATAACGGGAAAGGTCTCACATTTGCGAGGTGAGGAGCTCCGCCACATCCCCGGGCCTTCCCCCCACTATGTATCCATCCCCCAAGCCCTTGAAATAGGGCGCCACTGCGGCATGCATGTACCGGAGCGGATCGATGTCATTGCCGTGGAGGCCAAGGACCTGTACCGGATGGGAGAGGGATTGACACCGGAGATGACCGCCGCCATCCCCGAGATCATCGTCACGCTCAAGGGGCTGTTGAAGGACCAATGATCAAGAAAGAGGTCCTGGTCCTCAAAGACCTGCTCGGCTCCAACAAAGCCGTGGCCAAAGAGATCCGGGAGCAGCTGAGCGCCCGGGGCATCCTGGTCCTCAACCTCATCTCATCCCCCGGCGCGGGCAAGACAAGTCTCCTGGAGGCCCTGGCCGGCCTGCTGAGGCCGGAATTCAGCATGGCTGTCATAGAGGGAGACATCGAGACCGAACGGGACGCGGAACGCATCCGGGCCAAAGGCATCCCAGCGTGGCAGATCACGACCGGGGGGGCCTGTCATCTGGAAGCCAAGATGATCGGGAAGCTCTCCCCTGAGATACCGGAAGGGCTGGATTTCCTGTTCATCGAGAATGTGGGCAACCTGGTGTGCCCGGCCAGCTTTGACCT
>JBGUED010000188.1:0-5552 GCA_041821525.1 Candidatus Aminicenantaceae bacterium
CCCTGGTCCGGGGGCAGAAGCTGCCCATCTTTTCCGGGAGCGGCCTGCCCCATTCCCGCATCGCGGCCCAGATAGCCCGGCAGGCGGCGGTCCTGGGCAAGGAGGAAAAGTTCGCCGTGGTGTTCGGAGCCATGGGAATCACCTTCGAGGAAGCCAACTTTTTTATCGAGGATTTCCGCAACACTGGAGCCCTGGAGCGGGCGGTGCTCTTCCTCAACTTGGCCAACGAGCCGCCTATCGAGCGGATCGCCACACCGCGGCTGGCGCTGACCTGTGCCGAATACCTGGCTTTTGAGCTGGACATGCACGTGCTGGTTATCCTGGTGGACTACACCTTCTATGCCGAGGCCCTGCGTGAGATCTCCGCCGCCCGCAAGGAGGTGCCCGGACGGCGCGGTTACCCCGGTTACCTGTACACGGACCTGGCCTCCATGTACGAGCGGGCCGGCCGCATCAAGAACAAGGCCGGCTCCATCACCTCCATCCCCATCCTGACCATGCCCGAGGACGACAAGACCCACCCCATCGCGGACCTCACCGGCTACATCACCGAGGGCCAGATCATGCTCAGCCGGGAGCTGCACCGCAAGGGCATCTACCCGCCCATCGACGTGCTGCCGTCGCTGTCCCGTCTCAAGGACAAAGGGATCGGCGAGGGCAAGACCCGGGAGGATCATGCCGATGTTCTCAACCAGCTGTTCGCCTGTTATGCCCGCGGCAAGGAGGCCAGGGAGCTGGCCCTGATCCTGGGAGAGGCCGCACTTTCGGACGTGGACAAGCTGTTTCTGATGTTCGCAGACCGCTACGAGAACGAGTTTGTCCGGCAGGGCGAGTTTGAGGCCCGTTCCATCATCGACACCCTCGACACGGGCTGGAATCTCCTCCGCACCATCCCTCGAGCCGAGCTGAAGCGCATCCGACCGGAGTTCATGGATAAATATTATCCTGAAAGCCAATGAGACTTAACGTCAACCCCAACCGCATGGAGCTGCTGCGCCTGCGCAAGCGCCTTGTCCTGGCGGAACGGGGACACAAGCTGCTCAAAGACAAGCTGGAGGAGATCATGCGCCGCTTCCTGGAGCTCATGCGCGAGCTTTCCCAGCGTCAAAGGGGAATTGGCGAGAAACTCGATAAGGTGTTCCTCTCGTTTGCTCTGGCCCGCTGCCGGCATTCTCAGGAAGACCTGGAAGAGCTCATCCCCGAAGGAGAGCTCCTGTTGGATGTCTCGCCCCAGAAGGTATTCAACCTCTCCATTCCCAAGTTCGATGTCCGGAGCCTGGAGCTGTCGGACTATGATTTGATCAGTACCGAGAGTGAGATCGACGTGGGATTAAAGACCATGCGGGAGCTGCTGCCTGACCTCATGGAGATAGCACGGCTTTGGAAGGCGGTGGAACTTCTGGCCCGCGAGATCGAAGTCACACGGCGCCGGGTCAATGCCCTGGAGCATATCCTCATCCCCAACATCAAAGAAACCATCAAATATATTTCGAACCGGTTGGAGGAGATGGAGCGGTCGTTCCAGGTCCAGCTCATGCGGGTCAAAGAGATCATTGGGGAACACTAGGAGGACACATGCATACGCACTGTTTCCAGCGTCTGTTTGCCGTCACATGGCTGGTCCTCTCCCTGTGTGTACTGCCGAACTTAGGCTGCAGACCGGAGAGAGGGGCACAGGAATCTCGCACTCAGAAGGAGGAACCCCCGGTTCAGCGGACCGATTCGGAGGCTGCCGCAGACGAAGATGCGCTGTGCAATGCAGCGCTCGATGGGAGACTGCAGGCTGTGCTCACCGCCCTCAGGAATGGGGCGAACGTGAATGCCCTGGATCAGGAAAAACGATCGGCACTGATGTTGGCCGCCTTTAACGGCCACACAGAGGTCGTGCGTGTCCTGATCGAGAAAGGTGCCAATGTCCACGCCACGGACAGCATGGGGCGGAACGCCCTGATGTTTGCGTCCAGCGGCCCCAGTCCGGACACGGTACGGCTGCTCCTGGAAAACAAGGTGGACCCCAATGTCCAGGACACGGGGGAGGGGTGGACGGCCCTCATGTTCGCGGCCGGAGAGGGACTGGCCGAGGTGGTTCATGTCCTCTTGGAACACAAGGCGGACAGGACACTCAAAGACGTGGATGGGGATACGGCCCTGGATTTTGCCCGGAAGAACGGACACACACTGGTCGTAAGGATCCTTTCAGGAAACTGAGCGGCACTTATTTGTAGAGGAGGTACGGTCTCCGCTGTCGAAGAAAGAGCTCTTCGTCCTGGTTTACTCCCTCCATCAGGGCCGAGAAGGCCAGTTCGCCCCGCAGGAAACGGGCCAGGGCTTCCGTCCCGAACATCAGTGTCAGACTGTTCGACTCCTGGTAGATCTTTTCGGGATACTGCTCCTTGAGCACGCGAATAAGTTCCAGGGAAAACCGAACCGAGGGGAAGCGGCTCCTTTCTTGGAGGTGGATCCGCATCCCGTGGCAGACCCGGTCCTTGTAGGGCGGGTCCACGCTCTTCCCGGGGATCGAGCGGGGCGTATACACCAGGCTTTCCAGCTCCACCTCCTCGAGAACCGCCGGGGGCAGCCGGCCGGCAATATCTTCCGGATCCAGCCAGGGGGCTCCCCAGAGAAGGAAGGGCTCCTCTGTTCCCAGGCCCTGGTTCAGGATGATGCCCCCCAGCAGCCCGGTGCCCGGATAGGCCACGGCTGCATCTGAGGTGGGGATGTTGGGGGAGGTGGCGATCCAGGGGAGCCCGGTGTCCTGCCAGCAGAAATGCCTCTGCCAGCCCTCCATGAGAATGAGGTGCAGGTCGACATTTCCGGGAACCCACCCCTGGCCCTTCATCATGGCCGCCAGTTCTCCACAGGTCAGGCCGTAGCGGATGGGGATGGGAAGGGCTCCGATGAAAGATTCGAATTTCGGATCGAGAAGCGGACCTTCCACCAAGGTCCCCCCCGTGGGATTGGGGCGGTCGAGCACGTAGACGGGAAGCCCGGCCCGGGCAGCAGCCTCCATCACATACTTGAGGGTTGTGATGTAGGTGTAGAACCGCGTTCCCACGTCCTGGATGTCATATACGAAGGCATCGATGTGTGCCATCTGTTCCGGCGTAGGGCGTTGGGTCTTCCCATACAGACTGAATATCTTGATTCCCTCCAGCCCGGTGTCGCCGATATCCTCTCCTCCCTCGATCCGGCCCGTGAATCCGTGTTCCGGAGAGAAGATGGCCCGGACATCGACGCCTTTGTCCAGGAGGGCTCGGTACAAGGGGGGGCCGCCCGGAAGCACAGCCGTGTGGTTGATGACCAGTCCCAGCCTTTTATCCTGAAGCTCTCGGGGGAACTGCGTGACGAAGGACTCGTTCCCCAGCTTGACCCTGACCCCGGGAGAGGCCTGATGGGAGCGGGGCGTCTGGGTTATGGCGGCGAAGGAAAACAGGAGCGGAGCGAGAAAGAAGGCCGCCGGCCTGATCCTGGAACTGAACGATCCTCTTCCTCTCATCCGTACTGATGCGTGTCGTCGATGATGTCGTTCTCTTTCCAGTCTTTGGCCCATTGGCTGATCCGGAATATCTTCATCTTGCCGTCGGCCGTGGAGCTTATCACATGGTTCAGCCCGGAGTTGACGATCATCTTCTTGCAGATAAAACAGGGGAAGGCGTCGATGGGGTTGTCCTCGCCGTAGATGCTGCCGTAGATGTACATGTCGCCGCCCAGCAGGCTGACCCCGGCCCTGGCGGCGTTTATGATGGCGTTCTGCTCGGCGTGGACGCTCCGGCACAGCTCGTAGCGCTGGCCGTGCGGGATCTTCAGCTTGTCCCGGAGGCATTCTCCATGTTCGAAGCTGTCCTTGGTCTTGCGCGGAGCTCCCACGTAGCCGGTGGAGATGATCTGATCGTCTCGGATGATGATGGCCCCGATGGAACGCCGGAAACAGGTACTGCGGCGGGCCACCTCCTTGGCGATGCCCAGATAATACTCATGTTTGGTGACACGCTTCGGGGTCATAGATAAGCCTCCAGTTTTTTGTGAAAATCTCCCAGGGTTCCGTCGTTCAGGATTAGAAAATCCGCCATCCGCATGCAGGTCTCCAGCTGCTGGGCCATCCGGTCCCGGGTTTTTTCCTGGTCCTCCTTGGCCTTGAAATCCTCGATGGAGGCTGCCGATTCATCGCGTCCCCGGGACACGGCCCGTTGAAAGCGGATCTCCATTGGTGCGTCGATGGCCAGCAGGATGAAATTCCCCTGGCTGCGCCAGTATTCGATCTCGCTCGGATTCCGGATGCTGTCGATAATGCTGTCGCCCGTGACCTTGTCCATGACTCGGCGGGCCAGGATGTCCGGGCCGAACCGCTGCCTCAGCTCGTTCCCTTCCTTGATCAAATTATCCCGGGTCGGCTCCAGGTTTTTCTGCCGCAGCTCGTCCCGGATGACATCGGACTGTGAAAAATAGGTGAAGCCACGGCCCATAAAAAAGGCTGCTGCCTCTCCCTTGCCCGAGGCGTTGGTGCCTGTCAGCCCGATGAGCCTTCTTCCGGTCTTCATTTGGAGAACACGTTGGGTACACTCTTGATAAAATTGCGCAGGGGGATTTTGCGCCGGATGTCCCCCAGCATGGGCGCGATGGCTCCCAGGGCTCTGGCTTTCCGGCCCATGCCGGGATGGTGATACAGGGTTGCGGCGTTCTCGAACAGGCCATGTGTGCGCCGTGTGTACGGGAACCACCAGAGCAGGTCCTTTTTTCGCGTGAAATCGAAACTGGCATACTTGATATTCATCAGTTCCAGCATGCCGTAGGGGCCGTGAGAGCGTCCGAGGCCCGTCTGTTTGATGCCCCCCCATATGGCGTTCGGCTCGGGGAAGGTGGTCATGTGGTCGTTGACCGAGACTGTTCCGGCTTCGAGGGCGTCCGCCAGCCGGTCTGCCATTGCTCGGCTGCGGGTCCAGACAGACGCCGTGAGCCCATACACCGAATCGTTGGCCAGTTCCACCGCCTCCTCGATATGCTCGAAAGGCATGATGGGAAGCGTGGGGCCGAAGGTCTCCTCCTGCATGATGCGCATGGTGTGGTTTACCTTCGACAGTACAGCAGGGTTCAGGAAGTATCCCTTGAGCTCCTGCACGCGGTCGCCTCCGCAGATGAGCTCTGCACCCTTTTCCAGCGCATCCCGGATATGCTCCTCGACCAGGCGCAGCTGTGGGAGCGTGGTCATGGGGCCCAGGTCCGTGTCCTCTGCCAGAGGATCCCCCACCCTGAACTCCCGGGTCAGGGCCGTGACCCGCTCCATGAATTCCCCGGCGATCTCCTCGTGGACATAGGCCCGTTCGATGGAGCCGCAACTTTGGCCGCAGTTGCAGAACGCGCCCCACACAGCCCCGCGGGCCGCCCGCTCCACATCCGCGTCGCGGCACACGATCATGGGATCTTTGCCTCCCAGTTCCAATGTGAGGTTGGTGAGGTTGTGGCTGGCCAGGGCCATGATCTTTTTCCCGATCCCGGTGCTTCCGGTGAACATGACAGTCTGTACGTCGGGTGACGTGACCAGTCCCTCGGCGTGC
>JBGUED010000189.1:0-5548 GCA_041821525.1 Candidatus Aminicenantaceae bacterium
GGCGCAGGAGAACATGCTGACTTCCAAGCAGCTGTTCGCCACACTGGACCCAGTGGTCCGCCGCGTGAGCTTCAGCGACGGAACCTACTGCCTCTTGAGCGACACGGTGGGACTGATCAAGAAGCTCCCCAGGGAGCTTAAGACAGCCTTCCGGGCCACGCTCGAAGAAGCCGGTGAGGCGGACAGCCTGTGCCATGTAATCGATATCACCTCCCCCCACTGCCAGCGGCAGATAGAAGCCGTAGAGGCCATCCTGTCCGAGCTGGACGCCCAAGACATTCCCACTCTCCAGGTCTGCAACAAGGTCGATCTTCTGCCGGAAAGCTCCCGACTGCTGCAGAGGAACGAGGACCGGGACAGGGCCTCGGTCTATGTCTCTGCCCAGACCGGTGCGGGCCTCCCGGATCTCAAGAAAAAGCTGCATCATATGCTTTTCAAGGATCAGCGCATCTTCTATCTCCGCATCCCCAAATCAGAGAAAAACATTATTCAATCTTTTCCCAAGTGGTCAATTGTGTTAAAAAGAAGAGAACATAATCAATACTGTGAATTGAAAGTTATGGCAGAACCAGACAACATGGTCAGGTTTTCGCCTTTTGTTCACCGAGGAGACACAACGTGGTAAAGAAGATATGGTTGCCTGCCACCCTACTGATGCTTCTGCTGTGGTCTTGTGTGACCTATCAGCCTCCGTCCCCAAACCTGTACATCGAGAACCTTCCGGCCGCAGAGGTCTCCAGCCTTTCCCTTGACGAAAGGCTCATCGCCGAGGACGCCTGGCGCAATATCAAACTGGGAAACGCGAACAAGGCCATCAAGCAGATCACCAAGCTGGACCAGGACAATCCCTTCTACTACACTGGCCTGGGTTATGCCTATTATGTGCTCAATGATATAACCCGAGCCGAGAACTACTTCAAGGCGGCGAGCACCGCCTACCCGGAGCTGGCACTGGCTCACCTGGGGCTGGGGCAGATCTATCAGGAAACAGGGCGGGACGACATGGCCTTTACGGAATACCGTGAGGTGCTCAAACACGATCCGAACCATCCCTGGGCCAGGGCGCGGCATGAAACCATCCAGCAGAGGAAAACACAGGAAGCCATGGAGAGCGGCCGGAGCTCCTTCTCCGACGGGGACAACGAGGCCGCCAAGACCTCTTTCCTGCGGGCCCTCTACTATACGCCGCAGTCCAACGAAGCCCACAGGGCCCTGGCTGAGATCTACACCAGCGAGGGCCAGTACGAGAGCGCCATCATACACTTCAAGGCGGCGGTGACCAACGAGCCTGAGAGCCAGGAACTCCTGGCCGCCTATGCTGACACCCTGTATCAGAGCGGCGACAATTCACGCAGTATGGAGGTCTATGAACAGCTGATCGTGATGGACCCGGGCAATGAGACGGCACAGCAGCGTATCGAGGTCTTGAAAAATCGGCTGGGAATCTTCGAACTTCCCAGCCAGTATCACTCCATCCCCTCCACGGAATCCGTGACCAAAGAGCAGATGTCGGCTCTGATCGGCGTGAAATTCAAAGACGTTCTGGAGAAACCGGACTTGAGGCCTCCCATCATCATCGACATCTCCACGTCCTGGGCCTCCCGTTATATCCTGGACGTCGCCTCCCTGGGGCTGCTCGACGTCTATCCCAATCACACGTTCCAGCCTCAGAAGATCATAACCCGGGCGGAGATGGCAGAGACACTCCACCGACTCATCCGGCGGCTGGAACAGCAGGGATATCGGTTCATCCAACAGATCCCGCCCGAGCGCATCCAGATCGAGGACGTCTCCTCCGACAACTTCTACTACCGCCCCATCGTCATGATGATCTCCTACGATCTGATGACCATGCAGGGAGGGCGCAGGTTCAACCCGGACCAGCCGGCCTCAGGTGCAGATGCCATGCAGCACCTCGATCTGATCCTGACCCTGATCCAATAGCATGAACAAGAACAGAGCTGAACGGATCTTCAGCATTCCCAATTTATTCAGCCTCTCCCGCGTCTTGCTGGTGCCGGTCTTCCTCTATGCCGTGATCAACGGCCGCACCCAGATGGCCTTCATCATCTTTCTGGTCTCGGCCACCACGGATTTTCTGGACGGGGCCTCGGCCCGCCTGCTCAATCAAAAGACCAAGCTGGGGGCCCTGCTGGATCCCATTTGCGACAAAGTGTTCATGACCGGGGCCTACATCACACTCACCATTCCCTTCCTCAATTCCCCCAACGTGCTGCCCCTCTGGTTGACCGCGATCGTAATCGGTCGGGATGTGTTGATCGTGGGCGGCGCGATAGTCCTCTATCTGCTGATCCAGGCAAAGTCCTTCCCCCCCACATTGACCGGAAAAACCAGCACGGTCTGGCAGTTCTCGTCGCTGCTGCTGGTACTGCTGTTCAACATGCTGGGAAAAGAGGCAGGTTTCCTGTTCTGGTTCTATATCGTAGCCGGCATCCTGACCATCATCTCCGGGTATGAATATGTCCAGAGGGGCTGCGAGTGGCTCCGGTCATCCCGCAAAAAGGGCTGAATCCTCTTACGCAATGCCTAGGACGGTTTTTTGTCTCTGTTCCTGCCGGATAGTGAGACGCTTTTATCGATAAATCCCTTGCGCAGCGTCTTCCAGAAGATTTTGAAATCCAGGGCCGGAGACCAGTTTTGGATGTAATAGAAATCGTATTCGAAGCGTTTGTCAAAGTCGGCATCCTGGCGGAGGCCATGGACCTGAGCCCAGCCTGTAATCCCGGATTTGACCTTGTGGCGCAGCATGTACTTGGGGATCCTGTCCCGGAGGTCCTGCACGAAGACCGGACGCTCCGGGCGGGGCCCGATCAAGCTCATCTCCCCTTTTAACACGTTGATGAACTGGGGAATCTCATCGAGGCTCAACATGCGCAGGACGCGCCCCAGGGGTGTGATCCGGGGATCGTCAGGAGAGCACATGACCGGCCCGGTCTTCTGCTCCGCGTCTTCCACCATGGTGCGGAATTTGAGCATCACGAACTTGGCGCCGTCCATCCCCACCCGTTCCTGTCGATAGAGCACCGGCCCCCTGGATGTCAGCTTAATCAGGAGAGCGAAGAACAGCCAGAGTGGCGAGAAAAGCAGCAGCACCAGTGTCGACACGATCATGTCCACACACCTCTTGAGAAAGAGCATGAGCCCTTTCAGGGGAGGTTCGTCGATGCTGATGACCGGGAATCCGTCCAGGTCTTCGATCCGGGCCTTAAGCGTAAGCATCTGGAACAGATCGGGGATGAGCCGGACATTGACTATGAAGCGATTCACGATCTTCAACGTCTCCAGGATCTGAGAGTAATTGGACAGATCCAGCGCCACATAGACCTCGGAAATATCCCCTCTTTCCAGGACCGGCTCCAGGTCTACCACCGTCCCCAGCACGGGCAGCCCCCCATCGACAGGGACCTCCTCACCGACCGGGAGGCAGTCATCCAGAAAGCCCCTTACGACAAATCCCATGTCTTTGTAATCCAGCAGTTTTTGGGCTACGGCTTGCCCCATCTTGCCGGCCCCGACGATCAGCACGTTCTTGAGATTTAATCCCTTGGCATAGCGTCTCTTCATCACAAAATAGATCTGGTGCCGCAGGACGGTGATCATAAAGATAACACTGACAAGATAGATGGGGAGAAACAAGCGGGATATGGTGAAGTTTTCGGGAATCAGGAAGGAGATCCCTTGGCCATAAGCTACCATCGTGTTGAGGAAGGAGAACACGATGAGAACGGAGAATATCGCATTCAGTGTGATGTAAACAAAGTCATCCACTTGGGTACGCTTGAGACGGGTCTTGTAGAAACCCTGCAGGTAGAAGATGAGGATGTGCGTCAGCAGGAAGAGCGGGAAGAGCACAATATAGGACTTGAGGGCGGGGATCCCCTTTTCCGGATCGACCGGCAGCAGGTATCCGTAGAACCGGAATCCGTACGCCCAGAAATAGGCCAGCAGGATGGCGATGACATCGCTCAGTATGTATATGCCTACCAGCCCACTACGCTGTCTTCGGATCATCTCTGTTCCTGGAACTCAGACCATTTTTCCTGGACGAAGGCCGCGATCCTGTTTCGGAAAACAGGGCGTGCAAACCGCTCGGCATTCTCCCGGATTTCCTGCTTATTAAAGGTCATGGTCTGGAATTTGTCAAGCGCATCCACGAGGCTGGAAATCGTGAGCTGCGGGAAAAACAGGCCGGTCCTGCCCTCGCTCACCGTTTCTGTGGCACCTCCCCGCCCATAGGCAATGACGGGTACACCGCAGGCCTGGGACTCCAGGGAGTTGATCCCGAAATCCTCCTCACCGGGCATGATGAGTGCCCGGGCGCCCTGATAGAGGGAGCGCAGGTCCTCATCCCCGAGTGATCCGAGGAAATGGACGTTGGCGGGTGCCGACCTCTTCAGCTTGGAGAATTCTGGGCCCCGGCCCACGACCTTGAGCGTCTCTTCTCGCCGGCGGAAGGCCTCGATGGCCAGGTCGATGCGCTTGTACGGCACCAGCGCGGATACGATCAGGAAGTAGTCCTCCTGTTCGCCGCCGGGCTGGAAGAAATCCGTGTCCACGGGAGGATGGATAACATCGGCGGAGCGCCCGTAATATCTCCGGATCCGCGCGGCCACGGCCTGCGAGTTGGCCGCGAAAGAATCGACTCTGTGGCACGACACAGTGTCCCAGACCCTCAGCCTGTGGAGTACAGGAGGTATAACGCGGCGCGACAGCCAACCCAGCCTCTCCGCGGAGAAGTAGGCGAAATACTGATTCCAGGCATAGCGCATCGGAGAATGGATATAGCTGAGGTGCAGGGCATCAGGACGTGGGATGGCCCCCTTGGCCACGCAGTGGGAAGTGGAGAGGATCAGATCAAACTCCTGCAGGTCGAAAAGCTCCACGGCCAGGGGGAACAGGGGAAGATACGAGCGGTAGCGTTTTTTCAGGAACGGGAGGCGCTGGATGAAGCTGGTATGGATCTCTCTGTCCTCGAGAGATGAGTGCTGGCTACCGGGAATGTGGATGAGCGTGTAGATGGGAGCCTCCGGGTAGAGTTCGGCAAAAACCTCGAGGACCTTCTCTCCGCCCCGGCGGCCGGTCAACCAGTCATGGACCAGAGCGACTTTCAGCATGTCCATTGAGGTTGATTATAAAAACACACCCCTTGATTGTCAAACCCGGCCTCGCTTCTGCTGGCAGAGGCGCAGGTAGAGATCCTGAGTCTGCTGCAGCATGCGGGACAGTGAGTACTCCTCTGACAGAGATGACCTGAGCTTCCTCCCTAAGCTTTGCGCCAAGTCAGGATCTTCCGTCAGGCGAATCACAGCGTCTGCCAGGGCAGCGGGATCGCCGGGCGGCACCAGCAGGCCTGTCTCCTGGTTTTTCACCAACTCCCGAATGCCGCCGACCTCGGACGCGACCACTGGCTTTGCCAGGGCGGCTGCCTCCAGGATAACATAGGGCAGGGCCTCCTGCAGCGACGGGAGCACGAAGACATCACAACGCCCCATCCAGGACAAAGCATCGGCTCGCTCACCCAGGAAAT
>JBGUED010000190.1:0-5520 GCA_041821525.1 Candidatus Aminicenantaceae bacterium
GGAGATTTATTGATGCAGGATTTTATTTATATTAATTAGCCGGTTAATAGCCCGGCTTGAGTATCTTTTGGTGTATTAATACGGGTGGTGACTCACTTTGTGTGAGCACCTGATCATGTCATTATCATACGTTTTATCTACTTGGTCGAACACTACCTCTCTACACCAACATCACCATAAATCTTTTTACTAATAAAGGAGGATTCATGGAAATCCACAGAAAGGTCATATTTGAAGGCGAGCTGGACAAGAACTTTCTGGGCAAGATCGAGGAAAAGTCCCATAGCGAGGAGATAGCCCGCTGTATTCAATGCGGCACCTGCAGCAGCTCCTGCCCCATGGTAGAGTACATGGACTACTCTCCGCGCAAGATCATCGCCATGGTGAAACACGGCTTCAAAGATGATGTGATCAAGAGCTTCACTCCCTGGCTCTGCGCGTCGTGCTACAGCTGCCAGGTTCGCTGCCCCTCACAGATCAAGATCACGGACGTCATGTACAGCCTGAAGCGGGAGGCGGTGGAGGCCGATGTTTATCCTTCAAAACTGCCTGTCACGGCCCTGGCCCAGGAGATGCACAAACTCATCGCCAAGAACGGCCGGAACTCCGAGCTGTGGGTGATGGTATTCATGTACCTGCGGCTGAGGGATTTTATCTCGCCTTTCAAGATGGCCGGCATGGGGATCGACTTATTAAAGACCGGCCGCCTTTCCGTGAAAATGGAGAAAATAAAGAACCGCAAGCAGCTGCATAGCTTGATCAAAGCCGTAACAGAGGAGTTCAAATGAAAGAATATGCCTACTACCCGGGCTGTTCCCTGAAGTCCGGCTCGAAACACTACGAGGAATCTCTGCTCCCCGTGTTCAAGGCCGCGGGGGTTCCCTACAAGGAACTGGATGACTGGAACTGCTGCGGCGCCACCGCCTATTTCTCTGTCAACGAGGCCATGGCCGAGGCCATCTGCGGCCGGAACCTCTCGATCGCGGAAAAGGACGGGGCGGACATCATCGCCCCATGCGGCGGATGCTACCTCACCATGAAGAAATCCAACCACTTCCTGGGATCCGGCAATGACAAAGCCAAAAAAATCCTGAAGGAGCTCAAGAAAGCGGGCTGCGAGTACAAGGGGACGGTGGACGTGGTCCACCCGGTCGAAGTATTTGCCAAGGAAGTGGGTCTGGAAGCCCTCAAGGCCAAGGTCACCAACCCGCTGAAAGGCCTCAAGGTGGCCTCCTACTACGGCTGCCAGGTCGTCCGGCCCTACACGGATTTCGATGATCCGGACTATCCCACTCTCATGGACGCGCTCATGGAGGCCATGGGCGCAGAGGCCGTCGATTATCCGGTCAAGGCCCGCTGCTGCGGGGGATCGATCGCGGGAGTCATGACGGACATCGGCCTGGCTTTGAACTACCTCCTGCTCAAGGAAGCGAAGCGGCAGGGGGCGGACGTCATCGTCACCCTGTGCCCCCTCTGCCAGCTCAACATGGAGATCAATCAGGACAAGATCATCAAAAAATACAAGGAAGACGTCAAACTGCCCATCCTCTATTTCACCCAGCTGATGGGCCTGGGGCTGGGCGTCGCCAAGGAAGACCTGGGTTTCTCCCGCTCCATCATCCCGCTGGATGCCATGTGGGCGAAACTCGCAAACGGAGGAGCAAAATGAGCGATAACAACGGTCAAGCTAGAGTCGGAGTTTTTGTCTGTGACTGCGGCACCAACATCGCTGGAAAGGTCAATGTCCCGGAAGTTGTAGAGTTCGCCTCCAAGCTGGATAACGTCGTAGTAGCCAAGGAATACAAATTCATGTGCTCCGATCCGGGACAGGAGTTGATCAAAGCGGCCATCCGAGAAAATGACCTGAGCCGGGTGGTCGTGGCCTCCTGTTCGCCTCTCATGCACGAACCCACGTTCCGGGGAGCGGTCTCGGAAGAGGGCATGAATCCCTTTTACTTCCAGATGTCCAACATCCGGGAACACGTCTCCTGGGTCACGAAGGACCCTGAAAAGGCCACAAAAAAAGCCAAGGCCCTGGTCTCGGCAGCGGTGCGGCGGGTCGTGTTTCACGATCCCCTGACCAAAAAAGAGGTCCCGGTCAAGCCCGAGGTGCTCATCGTGGGAGGTGGGATCGCCGGCATCCATGCCGCCTTGACCTATGCCAATTCCGGCAAAAAGGTCTATCTGGTAGAGAAGGAAGCCTCCATCGGCGGGCACATGTCCATCCTGGACAAGACCTTCCCGACCCTGGACTGCTCGGCTTGTATCCTGACACCCAAGATGTCGGATGTGGGCAAACACCCCAACATCGAGCTATTGACCTGGAGCGAGGTGGAGGAGGTCTCGGGATATGTGGGCGCTTTCAATGTCAAGGTCAAGAAGAAAGCCCGGTATGTCGACATAGAAAAGTGTAACGGCTGCGGAGACTGCTGGTCCAACTGCCCGACCACCATCACCCCCTCGGAGAGGATCATCAGGAAAGGGGACGTCATCATCAAGGAACTGGTCAAAGATAATTGAACATGACACTTAAACAAATCCAAGAGATTCTGGACGCCGAGATCATCTGTTGTGAGGACTCCCTCGATATGGAGATCACGGCAGCCGGTGGATCAGATCTCATGAGCGACGTGCTGGCTTTCGGCCAGCCCGGGATCCTGCTCATGACCGGGTTGACCAACACCCAGTCGGTCCGCACGGCAGACATCATCGATGCCAAAGCAATTCTGTACGTGCGCGGCAAAAAACCCGATAAAGGAGGTCTTGAACTTGCACGGGCGAAGGGGATTCCCATCCTGTCCACCAAACATATGATGTTTATGGCTTGCGGCCTGCTGTTCCGATCCGGCCTTCCTGGAGTCGAAAGACTCCAGGATGAGTGACCATGTTTTGCGACGATGGATTATCACAACATTTTCAGATCCAAGGCGGAGACTTCAGCCGCGCCGGCCGGGTTTCTACCACCATCAAGGAAATCCTTCAGGAGGTTGGGATCGATCCCAGCATCATCCGGCGGGCAGCCATCGCATCCTATGAGGCGGAGATGAATGTCGTGATGTACGCACAGAAGGCCGACCTCACCCTGAAGCTTACGCCCGATGAGATCACTATCCGCATCGAAGACCAGGGGCCGGGGATCAAAAACATCGACCAGGCCATGCAGGAAGGCTTCTCGACCGCCACGGACAAAATGCGCGAGATGGGATTCGGGGCCGGCATGGGACTGCCCAACATCAACCGGAACGCGGACAATTTCTGGATCGGCTCGAGCCGCGGCAAAGGGACCGTGCTGATCATCACATTCCTGCTCAAGGAGGGGGGGAAGGCATGAGTCCCTACCTGCATTTTCTCAGGATCGAGCCGGATAAGTGTGACGGCCGTATGAAGTGCATGCGAGTCTGCCCGACAGAGGCGATCCGTGTCCGCAACGGAAAGGCGCGCATCATCGAGGAAAAATGTGTGGACTGCGGGGAGTGCATCACCGCCTGCCCCAACGGGGCCATCGTCGCGCTCACCGATCCATTCGGCGAACTGACCCGATTCCGCCACACCGTGGCGCTGCCTTCCCCCGGACTCCACGCCCAGTTCGGCAAGGAGATCCTGCCCCAGAAGATCGTAGCCGGCCTCAAGCATCTTGGCTTCGACGACGCCTTCGACCTGTCGCTCACCTGCGGCGAAGTCAGCTTCGCTATCCAGGAATACCTCCGCGACTACAATGGCCCCAAGCCGGCGATCTCGAACGCCTGTCCTACTGTCGTCCGCCTGATCCAGGTCAAGTATCCGTCCCTGATCGACCAGATCCTCCCCATCGACACTCCCCGGGAGCTGGCGGCCCGCGAGCTCAAGGCGAAAAAGGCCAAGAGCCTCGGCCTCAAGGAGAAAGAGATCGGCACCTTTTACCTGACCCCCTGTCCGGCCAAGATGATCTCCATCCGCCAGCCGGCGGAGAAGGGACGCTCCTCCCTGGACGGGGCGATATCGATCTCAAACATCTACGGTCCGTTGCTCTCGGCCCTGGAAGGCGTGGAGAAGGACAGCTATGCGAAAGACCTGAAGAACATCTGCATCCTAGGTATGGGCTGGGCCATGTCCGGCGGGATCTGCCGCACACTGCGAATCAAAGACTCACTGGCTGTTTCCGGCATCCAAGAGATCATCAAGGTGTTCGACGACATCGAAAAGGGGAAGCTGCGCAATATCGAGTTCATCGAGGCCTATTCCTGTCATCAAGGCTGCGTGGGCGGCTCCCTGACCATAGAGAACCTGTACATCTCGTTCAACAAAGTCCTCAAACTGATCGAGACGCTGGAATACGAAAAGATCAAGGCCTGCCCGGACATCCGGGAAGTGAGGAAGAAATATAAAGAGGGCTACTATTTTATGAAGGGGAAACTGGAGCCCCGGCCGCTCAAGCCGCTCTCAGAGGACCTGAGCGAAGCCATCCGCAAGCGGCGGGAAAAGGGAGATGTCTATGAGAAGCTGCCCAAGATCGACTGCGGGGCCTGCGGCTCTCCCACCTGCATGGCCTTTGCCGAGGATGTCATCATGGGAGATGCCGTGATCACGGACTGCATCTTCAACCTGCCCCAGAAGTTCGAAAAACTCTCTCAGGAATTTTCCTCCATGCTGGAGAAATCCATCTCCATGAGCGGAGTCCAGGCTCCAAAAAAGGAAAACAAAGAAAAAAAAGGAAAACCATGAAACTCAACGACATCACAAAACAACTTGGGCTGCGACTCTTAACGGCCGACACCGGCCTGGAGGACGACGTGAGCGGGGCCTATGCCAGCGACCTGCTGAGTGACGTCATTGCCAACAGCAAAGAAGGCCATCTCTGGATCACGCTGCAGATCCATCAGAACATCGCCGCCGTGGCCAAGCTCAAGGACCTTGCGGGGATCATCATCGTCAATAACCGCGAGCCCGAGGAAGAGACACTCCGCAAGGCGAACGACGAGGGCGTGACCCTGCTCCAGACCGCGGACAGCGCTTTCGTGATCTCAGGGAAGCTCTACCAGCTCTTGCATCCGGAGGGATAAGGATAACACATGCTGCGGAATTACAGGGCGGACCTTCACATACATACCTGTCTGTCACCATGCACAGATCTGGATATGTCCCCGCAGGCCATCGCCCGGCAGGCCAAGCACCGGGAGATCGACATCCTGGGCATCTGCGATCATAACTCCGCCGAGAATGTACCGGCCCTCATGGAGGCTGCAGACCAGTACGCCATCCGCGTGCTGCCCGGGATGGAGGTCACGTCCCAGGAGGAGGTCCACATCCTTGCGCTGTTCGACGACCTTGAACCGGCCCTGGCCCTCCAGGAGATCGTGTACACCCACCTGCCCGGCAAGAACGACGAGGAGGCCTTCGGCATGCAGGTCGTAGTGAACGCCGGGGGAGAGGTGCTCCACTTCAATCCCAAGCTCCTCATCGGCGCCTCCACATTGAGCATCGAAGAGGTCGTCACACACATCAAGGCCCTGGACGGGTTGGCCATTGCCTCTCATATCGACC
>JBGUED010000191.1:0-5512 GCA_041821525.1 Candidatus Aminicenantaceae bacterium
TCCATATCGGGCTCACCCGCCGCCAGGAACCGCCGGGCCGCCTGGGCATTGCTCAGGATGGCGGCCAGGGGCTGATTGATCTCATGCGCCAGGGCCCCGGCCAGCTCGCTCATGGTCATGATGCGCATGACGTGTGCCAGCTCTTCACCCAGGGCCCGGGCTTCGACCGTGGCCCGCTTTCGCAGGAGTGCATTGGTGAAGATCTCTCCCAGCAGCCGCAGCCTGTTCAACAGCTCGGCAGGCAAGTGTCTTTCGGTCCGGAAACTGCTCAAGGAGACAACGAACTCTACCCTTCCCTCCACCAGTATCGGTATGAAGGCAATGGAGCTGAGGCCGGAGCTTTGGAAGGAAATCCTGTCTTTCATGGCCTTGGGGGGGAGATCGTCCGGAATCCGGGTCAAGACGACTTCTTCACCACGGCTGATCCGGGCGATGACCCAGGGCGCCGACTGCGGGAGGTCCGAAGACAGATAGGGCTCGAAGCCGGAGAAGGCGAACGAACTGATGGGCTCGAGCTCGGACATGTCGTTTGAGAACTCAAACAGAGTCACTCGGTCAACGCCCAGGAACTCTCCGGTCTTTTTGAGTCCCACCATGATCTGCGCGTCGACCTGTTTCACGGGGATGTTGACAAACATGGCGGACAGATTCGAGAGCAGCCGCTCGAAACGCAGGCGTTCCTCCTGATCCTTCTCATTCTGTTTCTGAGTGGTGACATCCTGGACGGTCCCCACCATCCGGACCGCCTGCCCGGACGGGTCATAGAAAACCTCTGCCTGTTCGTGGACGATGCGGATCGTTCCATCGGGCAGAACGATGCGGTGATCTATGCTGTACGGCTCGTTAGCGTGCAGGGCCCGGTTCACGGCCTCCTTCACGAGCTCCCGGTCTTCAGGGTGAACGCTCTGAAGAAAGGCCTCATAGGTGGCCCCGAACTCCTGGGGTTTGAGACCGAAGATCCGGTAGATCTCGTCGGACCAGGACAGGGAGTCGGCCCGGATATTCCAGTCCCAGTTCCCCAGCCGGGCAATACGCTGGGCCTCGGCCAGGCTGGATTCACTGAGTCGGAGTGCCTCTTCGGCCTGTTTCCGTTCTGTGATGTCCCGATTGCTGGCCCGGATCCCCAGGAAGTCTCCTTTCTCGCTGTGGACCGGCTGGCAGGCATGCTCGATCCAGCGGACCTCTCCCCCTTTGGCCTTGATCCGGAACTGCACCTCTCCGGGGCCCTGTTTCCTATGAGTATTCCGGCAGTGCTCTTCCCAGACTTTCCGATCCTCCGGTTCCACGATCCTGGAAAGGAGTCCGGAATCCTGGAGGAAATCCTCGGCCGGGTATCCTGTGATGCGTTGGCAGGATGGAGAGACATAGCGAAACCTATCGTCCGGATCCAACCACACCTCCCAGTCATAGGTGAAGTCCGCCACCGTCCGGTAGTTGATCTCGGCCTCCTGCAGCCGGACCTGAACCCGCTCCCGCTCCTCGATCTCCCGGCGCAGCAGATCGATGGTGTCGCTCAGTTCCTCCGTCCGCTCCTCAACCCGCGTCTCCAGCTCATCCCGCATCCGCCGGAGTTCCTCCTCATCCATCTTCCTCTGGGTGATGTCTTCCTTTACCGCCACATAATGGGTGGTGATCCCCTGCTCATCCCGCACTACAGAGATCGAGGCCGATTCCCAGTACGGCTCCCCGCCTTTTTTCAGGTTACAGAACTCGCCCCGCCATTCCTTCCCCTGTTTGATGGTCTCCCACATGTGACGATAATACTCAGCGGGATGTTTTCCCGAGCTCAGGATGTTCGGATTCTTGCCGAGGACTTCCTCGACAGCATAACCGGTCAGCTCCGTGAACTTGGGATTTACATACCGTATGGATCCTTCGGCATCGGTGATGACGACCGTAGCCGGGCTGTGCTCCACAGCCAGGCGGAGCTTACGGAGCTCATCCGATACGGTGCCCCCCAGCAGCCGGCCGACCGATGAATCCTGGTCAGCTCGCTCTTTTTTTACAGACATTTTGATTGTGGTCCCCTGCCGGATCGATCCGGAGAAACATGTTCACACCAGGAACAAAGAGGATATTATAAGCGGCAAGGCTTAAGATTTCAATCGGGAGACAGGGAAGGGCGGAAAGCCTACTGAGAATTCCAGAACAGGCCCAGGGTGAGCGCGTAGTAGGCCTGGTCCTGCCGGACTCCTTCGGCCACCGCATAGTTGAACTGGAAGGATCCGATCAGTTTGAGGCTGGGACTCAGCTTGAAGATCGCTCCAACCTCGGGGATAAAACCCAGATGCCACTTTTCTCCGGTGATCGTCCCCTCAGGAGACTCTGTAGTCTGGCTCATTAGGAACCCCCCCACTCGCACTCCGGCAAAGGGGAGGTATGCAGCGTTGTTCTGGACATAGAAATGCAGGGTTGCCATCACCGGCAGGGCTTTCAAGGTGCGGGTCAGTGTACCGGCCTCCCCGGCATTGTCCTGCTTGAAATAGCTGTAGTCTACAGAGGCTCCCAGGGACCAGTAATCGCTCATAAAGCGCCGGACCTCGGCCCCCCCACCCAGGAAACTGGTTTTTTCGATGAAGCCCTTGGTGCTGCCGGCAGGGAAAGACATCTTATAGTAGGCCCCGGCCAGCCATTTCTGGCCGAAGCTCACTCCGCTGAATACCATGAGCAGGATCAACACGAATGAGAACTTTTTCATGACAACCTCCTGTCCTATTGTAGCGGGTTATCATCCCCCCGTCCAGATGAGGCCGAAGCCCAGCACCCAGTAGGAGACGGTAAAACCCTTGGCTTCGAGGCCATAGAAGTATTTGACGTTCAGGAGGAGGCCCGCATTCTCATGAAAGCGGACAATGCAGCCCGCTTCCGGCATGAATCCCAGGTGCCAGCGCGGTTCGTCCAGGTCCCGTTGGTCCGTCCGGGTCGTGGCGCGCGTGAAGATGGTACCGGCGCCGATCCCCACATAGGGAATGAAGACATCTCCTCTGTAATAGGCATGGGTGGTTACCATAATGGGAACCGTAGTCAGCCCCCGCGTCTCCTCAACGTCGAGGCCCTCGACTGTCACCGCGTTTTCGAAACCGGTCCACGATAGAGATAGTCCAGCCGAGATCCCGGGGCGGATGATGCGGCGGTACTCGAACGAGAACCCGAGGTAACTGTTCTCGTTGACAAAACTCTTGGCGTCTCCGGTGGGGAACGACAGGTTGAAGGTCATGCCTACGTAAGAAACCTGGGCGTAGGCCCCCAGCGTCAGCAGGGACAACAGCCCGACCAGGACGGGGATTTTTCGCATATTTTTCTCCTTTGTGCCGATAAGCAAGCGGCGACCGATCACCGGATATCCTTCCTCAATTCACTCAGGGCAAGCGACATGCGGAAAGACAGGTAATACTTGTTGATGTTGCGCACGTAGTGCACGGGCTCCAGCCCGACACTCTGCATGGTCCCAAGCTCGGTGTGGTTGAACCAGCGGTTGGAGTCATAGCCCAACTGGGAGGTGCTGGTGCGGGAGCGCCGGATGTTGGCGGGGCCGGCGTTGTAGGCGGCCAGCGCGAAGCGGATCCTGTCATCGTCGCTGATGTCTCCCTCGGGAAAATAGCGGTCCTCGATCCACCTCAAATACTTGACCCCGGCGTGGACATTGTTCTCCGGTGTGCTGATGTCCTCGATGCCCATGTCCTTGGCTGTGGAGGGCAGCAGCTGCATCAGACCCTGGGCTCCTCTCCGGGAGCGCGCGTTGGGATCGAACCGCGACTCCTGAAAGGACTGGGCCGCGATCAGGATCCAGTCGATGTCATACATCTCGCCGTATTTCTGAAACAGGGGAGCATACTGTGTGAGCTCCTCCAGGTCGGATTTCTGGACATACTCCCGGGCCCAGGGATTGTCCTTAAAGTACCGCTTGAAAAAGATGTTGCCAATCAGGGTCCCCTTTTTCACGGTCTTGACGAACCGGTCCAGACTGGCCTTGAGCTCGGGGTTGTCCTTTCGCACCATCCAGCCGAAGCGGACATCTTCGTTGAAGGTGATGTGGTCGTGGATCCGGATGTTTTCCACGAGCTCGGCTGTGATCTCCGCGAGATGGTTGTCCGCCACGGTCAGCTGGACCGCACCGGAACCGACCATCTGGATGATCTCACCTGTGCCGAGCAACCCGGGGAGGAGCTCGATCCGGACGGGATCGAGTTTCCGTGCCGTCAGGTCCTGGTTGAGCCGCAGCAGGCTACCGTGATAGCTGCTGTTCTCGCGCACATGGATCCGGCGCCCGGCCAGGTCTTCCCGGCTCTTGATGTCTCCTGCATCCTTATGGCTGACCAGGACCTCCTTGATCCCCCACAGATAGGGATCGCTGAACGCGACCTGGGCTTCACGTTCGGGCGTGATGGTCAGGTTGGCGGCCACGATGTCCCCATAGCCATCGTTCAGGGCCTCGATCAGCACATCAAAGGGCAGCGGGATGTAATAGAATTCCACCTGGAGCTCCCTGCGACCCCGGTCCTGATTCAAGAACTTCCGGAACTCCTCCATCTTGCTGTACTCATATCCGTACTCCTGCCCCTTGTGCACGAAATAATTGCCCAAGGTGAAGGTCGTCAGGACCCGGATCTCCCTCTTCTCGATCATATCGGGAAGGTCGCCTTTGCGCTGGTCGAGGATGTCCGATACCATCCGCATTTGCGACCGCAGCTCTTCCCGGAAGGCCAGGTAGGGCTGGGACTGGGGCTGTTGATCCGGCTCCTGTTTCTGAGTATCCGCCGGGGCGAAGGCCCGGACGCTAGAGCCCGGATCGATCCCGCCGGTGTCATTGGGGACCACGCCACCCCCGGAAAACAAAATTACGGCGGCCAGAATCATGCCAAACAGGATCCCCAGGAATACATAATCGCGTGTCATGCTCATTATTGCCATCCCTGTAGCACGCATTTTAGGATAGTATAGCATGGGAGCAGGGGTGGGGTGCAACAGTGGGCCGCTGTTCATGATGCCTCAGCCGTCTTTGATGAAAGTCCCGTTGCGGTATTCCTCAAAGGCCAGCTGGAGCTCATCGCGAGTATTCATCACGATCGGACCATGCCAGGCGACCGGCTCACCCAAGGGCCTGCCGGAGATGAACAACAAACGGAGAGTGTCCCGCACTCCGGTTATGCTCACTTCTGTCCCGGTATCGAACAGAACAAGCTCCCCTCCCCTTACAGTTCTGGACGCTTCGGGATCGAAATGCCCCTCGCCCTCCAGCACATAGGCCAAAACGGCGTGTCCCTTCTCGATCTCATGTCTGAAAGTCGCCCCGGCCGGGACGGACACATCGAAATATGCGGGATCTGTGACAATATCTCTGGCCGGGCCCTGGAGCGAACCGTAATGCCCGGAGATCACCTTGACGGACACCCCATTTTCCTCTTCAACGCCGGGGATGTCGGCAGCTCGTATCTCGCGGTAGCGGGGAGGCGTCATCTTCTGCTCGGCCGGGAGGTTGACCCAAAGCTGGAGCCCACCCATGCTCCCGTCC
>JBGUED010000192.1:0-5463 GCA_041821525.1 Candidatus Aminicenantaceae bacterium
GCGCACCGCCACAACCCGCCCGGGCTTGCTGCCTTCGAGGATGCCCACCACACCCGTGTGCGCCACTTTTTCTGTGACCGTGAAGCCCAGAGCCCTCAGCCTCTCCGCCACCAGGGCCGCGGTCTTGAACTCGCGGTTGCCTCGCTCTGGATTCTCGTGGAGATGCCTGCGGACCTCGATGAGCTCGGGTGTGATCTGTTCGATCTTCTCTGCTATCCGCTTCTCCTGGTCGCTCTTGTCCAGGGCGAACACCAGGGATGTCATCATCAATAACAAGATGGGAATGGTTCTTTTCATGGTATTTCCTCCGGGGATCTTCCCTTCAGCCACGTTTGGGGCCATGTCTTCATTTTCCACATTGCAGCCAAATTCCCCATGATTCTACTTTGAATCAGATAAAAAATGAAGGCCCGATCCCTTTTTCTAGGTGATTGACCTTTTCGGCGTGTCCTGATACCATTTTGAGCACCTCAAAAGGCGCGGCCACACATGAAATGTTCACGCTGTCAGTATCAGAATCCAACCGATACCCATTTCTGCGGGCAGTGTGGGGCATCCATGGACCCGGAATCGTCTCCCACCGTGACCTGGCAGGCGCCTACCAGCCGCCTGTCACGCGGCAGCCTGTTTGCCTCCCGCTACGAGGTGATCGAAGAGATCGGTCAGGGAGGCATGGGGACGGTCTACAGAGTCTACGATCAGAAGGTGAAGGAACAGATCGCCATCAAACTGATCAAGCCGGCCGTGGCGTTTGACCCGAGCATCCTGGAGCGGTTCAATAACGAGGTCAAGATCGCCCGCAAGGTCATACACAAAAATGTCTGCCGTATGTACGACCTCAGCGAATCCGACGGCATGCACTTCATCACCATGGAGCACGTCTCCGGCGAGGACCTGAGCAGCCTGATCAAGCGCATCGGCCAACTGAGCACTAAAAAGGCCGTGGCTATCACCAAGCAGATCAGCGAGGGACTGGCTGAGGCCCATTCCCTGGGCATCATCCACAGGGACCTGAAGCCCCAGAACGTGATGCTGGACAAGCAGGGCAACGTCCGCATCATGGATTTCGGGATCGCGCGGTCCCTGTTCACCAAGGGACTGACCGAGACGGGTATGCTCATGGGGACGCCCGAGTACATGTCCCCTGAGCAGGTTGAGGGGATCGTGGTCGATGAGCGGTCCGACATCTACTCCCTGGGCGTCATCCTCTTTGAGATGCTCACGGGGCTGGTCCCCTTTGATGGGAACACGCCCATGAGCATCGCCCTGAAACACATGACGCACACACCCGCGAATCCCCGCACTTTCAATGCCTCCATCCCGGAGGGCTTGAACCGCCTGGTCTTGAAGTGTATGGAAAAAGATCCGGACAAACGCTATCGGACGGCCCGGGAGGTCATCGATGAACTGGACCAGCTCGAGGTGGGGACCCCGATGCCGGAACGGCCGAGCGTGCAGGAAAGGCCCTCCACCCGAAAAGAGACGGTCCAGAAGCCCGGGTCGAAAAAGAGCCTGGTTGCCGTGTTCGGCCTCCTCGGCGTTGCCGCCATTGCTATCCTGTTGTGGCAGTTCGTCTTCAAGTCACGGCCTGTGGAGACGGCCCCGCCGCCCCTGCCCCCCACTCTTGAGGAACGGCTTTCTCGGGCAGCGGTTCTCACGGAGGCGGGGCAGCTCCAGGAAGCGTTGGACCACCTCGCCTCCATCCTGGAGCAGGAGCCCCAGCACTTTGAGGCCCTCCTCCTTAAGGCTGAGATCAGGGCCGATCAAGGCCGGGAGGAAGATGCGATAACGGCCTATACGAACCTGATTGACTTGGATGCCCGTGATCCCAGAGCCTACCTGGCTCTGGGAGAGATCTCCGAGAGCAGAGGGGACCTGGAAGCGGCGCTTGCTCATTTCAAGGATTACATCCAGCGAGCACCCCCAGGGCCGGATGCGTCCCGGATCGAGGGGGTGATAGCGGACCTGGAGGAGCGCCTGCGCCCGGAGCCAGAAATCCAGCCTGCGGTCAAAAAAGCGGCACCTGAGCCCAAGCGCGAGACGCAGGCGGACCGGATCCGCAAGGAACTGTCGCTGGCCCAGCAGGACTTCGACTCCGGCCGCTTTACTGACTCTCTCACACGGCTGAGCCGGGTTCTGAGTCTGGACTCACAAAATGCCTCGGCCCTGGAGCTCCGGGGGCGAACCCAGACAACCCTGGACGAGCGCGCTATCAATGCCCTGGTCGGCCTTTATGTCCAATCTCTCAACCAGAACCGGCTGGTCGATTTCTACCGGGAGCACGGCACTCCGGAGTTCTTCGCTGAGATCAAGCGGGATGCGGAGCTCATCACCGGCCAGTACCAATCATTCAAGTCGCAGGCCGATCAGATAGTCGTCACCGGGATGCAGGGCGCGAGCACTCAGGTTGCCTTTTCCCACACGATCGTGGGCGTCTCCAAAGAGGACGGATCAGAGCAGGTGATCTTCGAGGGGGGTTATGTGTGGACCCTTGTGAAGATCGCAGAGTCTTGGAAGATCTCGGCACTGAGGGTCAGGACCAGGTCGAACTCCTGACCGGCCAGGTGAGTTCCCTTGAGGTAAACACATAGTTCTTCAAGATCCAGGCCGGAATCAAAGTGCTGTTCTGATCAAGAGACCTGGGCCAGCCGGCTCAGCCGTGCTTCTTCAGGATCCCCCAGACGCCCGCCACGACTATGCCAACCGCCGCTATCTGCATAGGATGCAGGCGGTTGCCAAAGACCGCGGCCGAACAGAGCACCGGATAGAGGATGGCCGCCGTATATTGGACCGGTCCCACGGCCAGCATGCGCCCCATCTTGTAGGATGCCTGCAGAGAGAGGAAGGCGGCCAGGGAGAAGACCAGGTACAGGTAGAGGTAGGGAGAGGCAAAATAGGCGGAGACCCGGAATCCGTATGACGCCACCAAGATTTTCATGGTCACGATGATCAGTCCCGCTGACAGTCCCGAGACACAGGCGAAGAGCAGGCCCCGGATCCTTCGAGAAAGGGATGGAATGAGCGCCGGGAGGACGAGGAGGAAGGGAACAGCCAGGGCCGCGATCAGGGATTCGATTCGTACCCCCTCGTTTCCTGTTTCCGGGCCTTCGAAGATGTTGAGCAGGGCGATGGCCGCCATGATCAGCACTGTGAAAGCGATGTCGGATCCAAGGAGACGCTCCTTAAGCAGCGCCTGCGAGAGGAACACCAGGACAATGACACCCCAGCCCGCCATGGCCGAGACTATATGTGGATCGAGGCGCTTGAGGGCGGCCGCGTTGGGGACGATGTAGAGGTTCATCAGGAGGAATCCCGCAACCCAGATCTCCAGGTTCCGGTAATAGGCCCGGTCTTTTTCCCCCTTGCCGCCGATCCATGCGACTCCCTTTTTCTGGAGGACATAGCCTGTCGAGAGCAGCGTGTAGGCCAGGACCGTCAGAGAGAGGGCAAGCCAGGTTGTCATGGGGCCATTATACATATTCGTGGCTTTGTCTCCTAGTTCTACTGCCCATGACTGCTTTCAAAATCAGATCGCTTCGCACAGAACCTGTGCCCGCGATGACAAGAGCCAAGTGCTTGCGATGACAGGGGATTCGGGTGCTCCTCGGCAGGTTCGGGTAAGTGCTGAATCGTTTGACGCGGGGGTGGGTCTCTGATATAAAATCATAGATATCTAGTCATGATTGACTTGGGGAGGAGGCCCATCCCACCATGGAACGCATAAAATTTCGCCGTATTGTCCTGATCATATTTGTCATCGTCATCTCCGTGATCTTTTTCAGGATGATCCAGGGATTTCTCATGGCCATCCTGATGGCAGGGATCTTTTCGGCGCTGGCCAATCCGCTTTACCGGAGATTCGAGCGCTGGTACCGGGGTCGCCGCAGCTTGGCCTCGATCTCCACGCTGCTGATCATCGTCCTCCTCATCATCATTCCCATGGGAGGCCTGTTGGGGATCGTCGCTGCCCAGGCGTTCAAGGTCGGCCAATCCATAACTCCCTGGATCCAGCAGCAGCTCTCCGATCCCTCAGGGCTGGCCGGGCTGCTGGAGAAGCTTCCCTTCTACGAACAGATCGCGCCCTACCAGCACGAGATCCTGGTCAAGGCTGGCGAAATGGTGGGCTCGGTCAGCCAGTTTCTGATCAGCGGTCTCTCCTCGGTCACGGTTGTGACCGCTCAATTTTTGTTTAATTTATTTGTCTTCCTCTACACCATGTACTTCTTCCTCATGGACGGGGAAAAGCTCCTGAATCGGATTCTGTGCTACCTTCCCCTCGAGGAAAGCGACGAACTCCGCATGCTGGATAGGTTTACGTCTGTCACGAGGGCGACCCTGAAGGGCACGGCTGTGATCGGCATCCTGCAGGGCGGGCTGGCCGGTCTGGCGTTTGCTGTGGTGGGCATCCCCAGCGCCGTGTTCTGGGGGACCATCATGGTGGTCCTCTCGGTCATTCCCGGCATAGGAACCGGATTTGTGTGGGTCCCGGCAGCCATCATCCTGGCCGCCACCGGGCACATGGGCCAGGCCATCGGGCTGGCCCTGTTCTGCGGCCTGGTTGTGGGAAGCCTGGACAACTTCCTGCGGCCGCGGCTGGTGGGGAAAGATACTCAGCTCCCGGATCTACTCATCTTCTTCGGAACCCTGGGCGGGATCTTTTTCTTCGGTGTCCTGGGGATTATCATCGGCCCCATCGTGGCGGCCCTGTTCGTGACCATCTGGGAGATCTACGGTGAGGTCTTCAAGGATGTCCTGCCCGAAGTCCATCACATCGACGATCAGGCGTCGGCCGAAGAGCCGCAGCCTGAGCCCCCGGTACCTGAGGATACCCCGGAGCCCTAACGGAACGACTCCCCCTGAAAACAGCAGTTTTTATTAACATTTCCTGAACCTTTATCCCTTTTGTGGCGTATAACAGTGTGATTAGTATTATTAAATAAGACAAATCAGCGGAAAGATGAGGTCCATGCCATGAAACTCTTGTCCCGAAGCGAGGAGATCGTACTGCTGGCCGTGTGGCGCATGCAGGGCAATGCCTATGGTGTGAGCATCAGGGAGCAGGCCTCCCGTGTCACCGGACACGACTGGACCTTCGGCGCTGTGTACGTACCGCTGGACAAGCTGACACGCAAGGGTTTTGTGTCCAAGGTCTCGAGCGAGCCTTCTGCGCGGCGCGGTGGGCGCAGCAAGTGCCTGTATGATCTGACCCGTGAGGGCCGTGAAGCCCTGAGAGAGATCCGCCGGGTCCAGGAGGCTCTCTGGGAAGACATCCCGGATGTGGCGTTCGATAAATGAAGAACAATCCCTCTCCGCCCAGACCCGCCGAGTGGCTGCTGGAGAGATTTCTTAGCTACGAGGATTTTGACCACCGATTGGGAGACTTTGCGGAGGCCTTCCGCTGCCGGGTCGAGGACTCCAGCCTGGGTGTCGCGCGCCTTTGGTACTGGGTCCAGGTGCTGCGTT
>JBGUED010000193.1:0-5413 GCA_041821525.1 Candidatus Aminicenantaceae bacterium
CTGTTCATCCTGGCCATGCTGTCCTTTACCGTGTACGGAGTCCTGCTAAGCGGATGGGCGTCCAACAGCCGCTGGACCCTGCTAGGCGGCTTGAGGGGAACCGCGCAGCTGGTCTCGTATGAAGTGGCCTTGGGCCTCTCCCTGATCGGCCTGGTGATGGTCTTCCCGTCGCTCCGGTTCTCGTCTATCGTGAATTATCAGGGAGAGCTCCTGTTCGGCTGGCTTCCCCAATGGGGGATTCTCCTCCAGCCTCTGGGATTCATCGTGTTCCTTTTCGCCTCCTTGGCCGAATCGGAACGGGTGCCCTTCGACCTTCCGGAGGGGGAGTCTGAGATCGTGGGCTTTTTTACAGAGTACAGCGGGCTCAAGTGGGGACTCTACATGTTCACGAGTTTCATGAAGGTCCTCCTGATCGCTTGTCTGCTCACCACCCTCTTTTTCGGTGGGTATCATGTCCCCTGGCTCAACCCTGATGGCTTCCATTTCCCCTGGGGAGGGGAGTGGTTGCTGCCTCACGGGATCGTGGTCCTGTTCCAGATCATCATGTTCAACGTGAAGGTCATCTTTTTCTGCTGGTTGCAGATCCTGATCCGTTGGACCTATCCCCGCTTCCGGTATGACCAGCTCATGGATTTTGGCTGGAAGTTCCTGGTCCCCTTGAGTGTGATCAATATCGTGGCTACGGCCTTGGTGATGACTCTGTTGAAATAAAACTAGAAATAAAATGATAAAGCAATTCGGATATTTTCTCGAGATCGTTAAGGGCAGTCTTATCACCACCCGGCATTTTGTCGTCAACATGTTCTTCCACATCCTGAATCTCGTCGGGATCAAGACCAAGAGGAAGGGGGCCGTGACCCGCCAGTATCCGGAAGCCCCCATTGAACTCGCCCACCGTCACCGCAGCCTCCAGCGGCTCATGCTGCGTGAAGACGGGAAACCCCGCTGTGTGGTATGCATGCTGTGTGCCACGGTCTGCCCCTCTGAATGCATTTTTATCGAGGCTGCCGAGGATCCAGATCCGGAGATCCAGAAATACCCCACCAACTTCATCATCGACCTGAACCGATGCTGCTTCTGCGGATTCTGTGTCGAGGCCTGCCCGGAAGATGCCATCCGCATGGATACCGGTGAAGTCGAGCTAGCCCGCTACTCCCGGGGCGACCTGGTCTACGACCTCGAAAAGCTAACAGGATGACTCTCGAGCGCCTCACGCTGGGTTCATTCCAAATCTACGGTATCAGAGATGGTTTTTTCTGGTTGGATGGAGGGTCCATGTTCGGTGTGGTGCCCAAGGTCCTGTGGCAGAGAATCTATCCCTCGGATGATGATAACCGAATCCGGCTGGGGCTGAATTCTATCCTGATCGACACAGGAAAAGAGCGCCTCCTGGTCGACACGGGGATCGGCCCGGATTTGAAACGCCGCTTGTGGGAGTTCTATTCCGTGGAGCGGGATCCCGGCCTTCTTGGGGCACTGGAGCAAATAGGATACGCGGCCGAAGACATCGATTATGTCATCAACACGCACCTGCACTTCGATCACTGCGGGGGGAACACCTATCGTGACGAAGGCGAAGAATATCTGCCCACCTTTCCCAACGCCGCCTATGTCATCCAGAAGTGTGAATGGGAGAACGGGCTGAATCCCTCTAGCCGGGACAAGCCAAGCTATTTTGATCAATATTTTCTGCCTCTCCAGCGACACGGGCAGCTTCAGTTGGTGGAGGGAGACCGCGAGGTTGTCCCGGGTGTCGAAACCGCGATGGCCACGGGCCATACCTCCTGCCATCAGTGTGTCAAGGTGAGCTCCCAGGGCCGGACCCTGTTCTTCCTTGGAGACATGGTCCCGACTTCGGGGCACGTCGGGCTTCCGTACATCATGAGCTATGACCTTTTCCCCCAGGAGACCATGGATAACAAACTGCGGTTCTTTGGTCTGGCAATGGAAGAGGATTGGATCGTCGCCTTCAACCATGACCCGGACCGCTTTTTCGGACGCATCGTAAAAAAGGAAGGCAAGTTTGTGTCAGAAGACCTGATAGAAACGATGCGGGGAGGCTGAACGGGCGGAGTTTCGAGGCCGGCCGAAGAGGCAAGGAGGAGGGGCGGAAAGGAGGCTACGGGAGCAAGGCCGATTCCTCCAAAAAGTGTATTTACATTTACACTATGCTGAGGATTGAGATCTGGATGTTACTCTGTCAAACTTGCAAAATAACACCTCCGGTGGTATAAAAATCTTTTGAAGGAGACAACAGATCATGAGCCATGAACACGATGATAAAATCGCCTGCCATGTGTGCAAGAACGAGATACCCAAATCGGCGGCACTGAATGCCGAAGGCGCGGAATATGTCCATTTTTTCTGCAATGTCGACTGCCTGGACTACTGGAAAAAAGAAAAGGCCGACGAAGAGAAAAAAAAGGACTAAAATCCGCACGACCGAGACCAACTATCGGTACTTTTTACCCTCCAACCCAACCCGGGATAGCAGGCTGGGGAACCGCATCCCGCTTGTGCGGGACACTCTCCTGTCTGGATGAACAGGGGGGGATCTGCTATAATAGGCCATCTTCAGATTCGAAGTGGAGCTGTTGAGGTGACACCATGAGAAAGATCGGACTCTGTTTCGTCCTGCTGGGGCTGGCATGCGGCGGCAGCTGGGCACAGAACGCGGATGACATCCTCTCCGTGAGGATCATCCCCTCCGTCGAGAGGCTGCAGCCCGGGCAGCCACAGGATATTGCGCTGATCATCACGGTAAAGGAACCCTACCATATCAATTCGCAAGCGCCCCTCGAAGACTTTCTCGTTCCTACCGGCATTGCTTTCCAACAAGCGCCTGGGGCGCGCTATGGGATCTCCGAATTTCCCAAGGCGGAGACACGGGCCCTCTCGTTCAGCGACCTGCCGCTTGAGGTCTATGAAGGAACCTTCACGGTCTTTTGCACTCTGACCTTGGATGCTTCTTTCCCAGGGAGTGAAGTCGCTGTGTCCGGATCCATCCAATACCAGGCCTGCGATGATAACGCCTGCCTCCCGCCGGGCGAGCTGGAATTCGAGCAACTGCTGCCCGTGGCGAGAGCGGGGGAGCCGGCCGCGGCAGCTAACCAAGAGGTCTTCGCGGACCGTCCGCCCCCCTCCGCCGCTGTCGAGCAGACACCGGTGGCAGCGGGCGGCGGGATGGCGCAGGCTCTGAACGAGCGGAGCCTCCTTGTCTCTTTTTTATTGATTTTTCTGGGCGGTTTGGCCCTCAACCTGACTCCCTGCGTGTATCCACTCATCCCCATCACCATCGGATATTTCGGTGGACAGGCAGAGGGGAAAAGGGGAGGAGCGGTCTTCCACGCCGTGCTGTATGTCCTGGGCATGGCGATCACCTATTCCATGCTGGGCCTGATCGCTGCCCTCACGGGCAGCCTGTTCGGGGCCGCGCTGCAGAATCCCTTTGTCCTCATCGGTATTGCCCTGGTTATGGTGGGGCTGGCCCTCAGCATGTTCGATCTGTATGAATTCCGCCTGCCCTCGTTCCTGACCAGGATGGCTGGTGGCAGGAAAAAAGGTTTTGTGGGCACGCTGTTCATGGGACTTACGGTAGGCTTTGTGGCGGCTCCCTGCATCGGTCCCTTTGTCCTGGGACTCCTTACATATGTGGGAGAACGCGGCAATGTCCTGCTGGGCTTCCTGATGTTTTTTGTGCTGGCCCTGGGACTGGGCGTCCCCTTCCTCTTCCTTGCCATCTTCTCCGGCAGCATCGACAAGCTGCCGAGGTCAGGGGCGTGGATGGTCTGGGTCCGCTCTATCTTCGGCTTTGTGTTGATCGCCATGGCCGTCTATTTTCTGCGCCCCCTCTTTCCCGACAGCTTGATCTATCACCTGACGCTCGCCCTGATCCTGTTCCTCGCAGGCATCTTCATGGCCTGGTTGGAACCGACCAAGATGCCGGGGAAGGTGTTTCCTGTGATCCGAAACCTCGTCGGGATCGTGTTCTTTGTTCTAGCTCTGGTGTTCTCGGTCTCCGGTGTACGGGCCTATGTGGATGCCGCAATGGCCGAAGCCCGAGCTGGAGCCGGCCTCTCTGCCGCATCCGAGATCCACTGGCTTCCCGGCACGGAGGAGCGCCTGGACGAGGCGGTTGCGCAGGGCAAACCCGTGTTCATAGATTTCATGGCCGACTGGTGCATCCCCTGCAAGGAGTTGGACAAATTTACTTTCTCCGAACCTGAAGTTGTGGAGATGTCGCGAGGATTTATGATGCTCAAGGTCGACTTGACCAGTTCCAGCGATCCTGAGAGGCAACGTCTGAAGAACCGGTTCAGAGTCAAGGGCGTTCCCACGCTCGTCTTCCTGCATGGTGACGGCTCGGAGGCCACCGAGCTGCGCGAAGTGGGCTTCATCGAAAAGGATGTGTTCCTCGAAAAGTTGACCAAGGTCTCGAGGATTCCTTAGCAGGTCTTGCCCTCGAACCTGCGGATCTCACGGATCCTGTCGGACCAACCGTTCGGCGGCCACAGCCGCTCCGATGATCCCTGCATCGTTCTTCAGTTCCGCCGGCAGGATCTCTGCGCTGGCTTTCAAGTGCTGAAAGAACTTCTCGTGCTTTTTACTCACACCGCCCCCGATGATGAACAAGTCGGGCGAAAACAGGGCTTCCATCCGACACAAAAACTCGTTGATGCGGCCCGCCCATGTCTTCCATCCGAGGTCTCTGTCCTTGCGCACGCGGTCAGATGCCCTGTGTTCTGCATCCTTCCCTCTGATTTCCATATGGCCGAACTCGGTGTTGGGCACCAATCGGCCGTCTGTGAAGATGGCACTCCCGATCCCGGTTCCCAGCGTGAGGACGATCACGACCCCCTTGCGCTCCCGACCGGCTCCGAAGCGCATCTCTGCCATGCCCGCTGCATCGGCGTCGTTGAGAATTCGTACAGGGCATCCGGTGGCATCCTTCAACAGGGCCTCACCATCGGTCCCGATCCAGGCTCTGTCCACGTTGGCGGCGCTGAAGGCGATCCCGTGTTTGATGACAGCAGGGAAGGTGCAGCCAATGGCACCCCGCCATGCGAAGTGCTGCGCGATCTCGGCCACAACCCCGGCCACGGCCTCCGGCCTCGACGGCTGAGGCGTCGCGATGCGAAGGCGGTCGTCCGCCATCTTTCCCCGGTCCACGTCCACAGGAGCTCCTTTGATGCCGGTACCTCCGATATCGATCCCCAGGACCTTCATTTCTGCACCTGGCCCTCGTGGATCCAAGCTGCGATGTCCTGAATGACCTCCTCGGAGACGTTGCCGGATCTCTGATATTCGCCGGGTGTGATCTTCCCCCGACCAGCGATAAAGAGGTGATTGAGTGCCGGATACAGCTTGAATGTCACACCCGGGATGTCCACGAGGGCCTCTTTCCAGTTTTCAT
>JBGUED010000194.1:0-5397 GCA_041821525.1 Candidatus Aminicenantaceae bacterium
CTACCTCCGTGATTTGCGACGCCGGTCGTTTGGATCGGCGCGTGGCCCTATCGAAGAGGGGCAGATCCTAGAGATAGCGCGGGAATGCGGTTCGACGCTATTTCTTTCAGGGCGGATCAAGACGGGGGACTACGTCACGTGGCGGCTGGTGGATACTCGAAGCGGCAAGAGCCTGGCCGCACGCAAAGTTGATGGAGGCGACTTGGCGGTGTTGGCCGATCAGATTATTGCGGGGGTTTTGCCGGTGCTCGCACACGAGAGCGGCGTCGCCGATACCGTGGATCCATTGGGAGGCTCCTTCTGTATTGAGAGCCTGACCTCACAGATCGAGCAGGACGTGGAAGCCTACCTGCAGAAGATCGATGACATGGGGGGCGTCCAGCTTGCCATTGAGCGGGGCTACATCCAGAGAGAGATCCAGGAAAGCGCCTATGCCTACCAGAAAGAGATCGAAGGCGGGGAAAGGCTCATTATGGGCTTGAATGCCCATGCATCTGAGGAGAACAGGGGCCGATTCAGGCTCTATACACCGCGGCCGGAAGTCGAGCAAAACCAGAAGCAGAACCTCCGTCGGATCAAACAGGGCCGGAACCCCGCCCGTGTCGAGAGCCGGTTGGCCGAGCTGAGGCAGGCGGTGGACGCGGGTGCCAACCTAATGCCTCCTCTAATCGAGGCGGTCAAGGAGGGGATATCCCTGGGCGAGATATCAGGCCTGCTCAGCGAGGCATTCGGGACCTATAGAGAAAACATCTCGATCTGATCCGCATCCCCCCCCATCCGTGAGACTCCAGCTCTCCGGCAAGCGTCTCTTGAACGAACACTCGCGATTGCGCGATTGAGTTTTCATAAACGAATGGTGTAGAATCAGGTCATGGTAACGCCCTCCCAAAGATACCGGTTTTTCGTCATCCTGCTGCTGGTGTGCACCTGCGGTGTCGGGGGAGTCGACAAGACAACCGCCTACCTGATCGATGAAGAGATCTCGCGCCATATCCAGGAGATCATCAAGCTCCGCCGCTTCCTGCACATGAATCCCGAGTTGAGCCAGAGGGAGTTCGAAACATCCAAACTGGTGACATCTCAACTCCTGTCCATGGGCCTGGAAGTCAAGACCGGGACTGCGAAGACCGGAGTGACCGGCCTCCTCCGGGGCGGCCAGCCGGGGGTGACGATCGCCCTGAGGGCCGATCTGGATGCCCTGCCGATTCAGGAAGACACCGCGCTCCCCTACAAGTCCCTCAATCCGGGTATCATGCACGCCTGTGGACATGACATTCATACGGCCATTGCCTTGGGGACGGCGCAGGTCCTCGTCCGGCTCAAGGACAGGATCAGGGGCAACATCAAGTTCATCTTCCAACCCGGTGAGGAGGGCCCACCCGCCGGTGAAGAAGGGGGCGCCTCGCTTATGATCAAGGAAGGGGTTCTGGATGATCCCCCCGTGTGGGCCGTGATCGCCCTGCATGTCTGGCCGGACATCCCTATCGGCCGGGCAATTTTTACGTCAGGGCCGGCCCTGGCCGGAGCCGATGGTTTCGAGATCCTGCTGAAGGGCAGGGGGGCTCACGGGGCACGTCCCTATGAAGGTATCGATGCCATCGTCCTGGCCTCCCAGGTGGTCCTGGCTATCCATTCCACCCTCAGCCGGACCAACCGCCCCGATGATCCGGCCGTGGTCTCCATCGGCAAGATACAGGGAGGCGTCCGTTCCAACATTATCGCCGATGAGGTACGGCTGTCCGGTACGGCCCGCACTCTCTCCGAAGTTAACCGCACCCGGATCGAACGATTGCTCTATGATATAAGCGACGGGATCACAAAACCCCTGGGCGCGCAGTTCGAACTTCACTATAACCGTGGCACGCTCCCCGTTTACAACCATCCCGACCTGGCGGATATCCTGTTGCCTTCCCTGCGTTCGGCCCTGGGGAAAAACAACGTGTCTCCCCATCCTCCCCAGATGGTGGCCGAAGACTTCTCCGAATTCAGCCAGAGGGTCCCGGGTTTCTATTTCCTGCTGGGGGTAAGACCTGCCGGCGCCCAGGCGGTTCCTCCCCTGCACAGCCCCGGTTTTAATCCGGATGAAAAAAGCATCGCCGTCGGCATCAAGGCAGCGGCGCACCTCCTGCTCGACGGGCTCGCCACCCAGCACCGGATGGAAGACTGATCTTTCCGGACATCGTGTATGGCCTATCCGGTTTTCTATCTAGCACTCTCCTTCATGGGCGGGATCCTCGCGGCTCCCGTGATGAATCTGCCTGTCGGAGCCTGGGCCTGCTGCGTGGGAGCGAGCCTGTTCCTGGCCTGGGCCTGTTTTTTCCACTGCCGTTCTCTGCCCAAGGCCCTCTGCTGTCTCCTCCTGGCGCAGTTCTGTATAGGGGCCGGCCTTTTCAGCCAACACGACCGGGCCTATCACCAGAACCGGCTGCACACCCTCCGATTCGCGGATTACCTGGATGTGGAGGGGACGCTCTATCGATCACCTGCCGAGAGAGGTGACAGGGATCATCTGTATCTGCGTGTCGAAGTGCTCCACATCCGGAAGAAACGCGTCTCCCTGCGAGGCAACCTCCGGGTGTCGGTACCCAGGTCCCCCTCTTTCTCCCTCCCCTCCCGGCTCCTGATCGGCGATAGGGTCCGCATCGCCGTCCGCCTTCTCCCGTTTCCGGGTTTTCGCAACACTCCCGGAGGCTCCTTGGAGCTTCCTTATCAGATTCAGGACATCCACCGCCTGGCCTTCACCAAATCTCCCCTCCTCGTGGAACGGTTCGCTCGGGGCAGGGCCGGTTCTCCCAAACGTGCGGTCTCCGCCCTGAGGAAACGGCTCCTGGGGACCATTTCTGAACGGTTCCAGGATCCCCGCACGGATCATATCCGGCAGGAAGGCGCGGTGCTCGAGGCTTTGCTGCTGGGAGAGAGGGGGGGCCTGGATGAAAAGACCACCCAGGAGTTTCAGGCTTCGGGCCTGTACCACCTGCTGGCCATTTCTGGGGCCCATATCGCCATCCTGACCCTGTTCCTGTTCACACTCCTGCGTCGGCTGGGCCTCCCCGAGGGGATTCGATGTATTCTGATGCTTATGGCTCTGCTTTTTTTCTCTCTTCTGGTAGAGGGGCGCCCCTCGGTGGTCCGCGCCTGTTTGATGGCCTCACTCTATCTGGCGGGAAAGACCCTGTGGAAAGACGTGAACCTGCTCAACACCCTGGCGAGTGCAGCGCTGATCCTGCTGCTCGTACAGCCGGCCACTGTTTTCAACCTGGGCTTTCAGCTCACCTTCGCGGCCACATTCTCGATCATCCTGTTTCAATCCCGGATCAAACGCTTCCTGCCCCGGCTTCCCTTCAGGCTCCACGAGGTCTTGGCCGTCACGCTTGCCGCACAGGCGGGAGTCCTGCCCTTCAGCGTCAGGGCCTTCCATCGAGTGACATGGGTTCCCTTGCTCCTCAACGCTGCAGCCCTCCCCCTGGTCGCCGGTATCATGGCCAGCGGATATATCTTTCTGTTTATCGCCGAGCTACTGCCCGGGCTGGCTGAACCGGCGGCCTGGCCTGTACGAGTTCTGCTCTCCACCCTGTTGACGCTGGCCCGCATGGGAAGCCGGATACCACTGGTGACCTACCGGGTTCCCACCCCGCCGATGCTGGTTTGTGCCGCCTACACCTTTTTTTTGCTGGCCTGGCGCCTCCCCAGATACTTCAAAGGTCAGAACCGGATCTTATCCCTGGGATTCGGGGTATCGCTGCTCCTCCTCATCCTCCACCCCTTCTCCCCTGGAAGATCCGAGCTGGCCGTCAGCTTCATCGATGTGGGGCATGGGGATGCCATCCTGGTGGAGATGCCGGGCCGGGAGATCATGCTGGTGGATGGGGGGGGGCAGCGGGAAGGCACCTTCGATATCGGAGACCGCGTCGTCTCACCTTTCCTCTGGGACCGGGGGATCACACGAGTGGATACCATGGTCCTGACCCATCCTCATCCAGACCACAGCCGGGGGCTCCAGTCTGTGGCCCGCAATTTTACGGTGGGGGAGTTCTGGGAAGCCTCCATCTATCCCACGGAAACATCTTCGCGCCAGCTGTACGAGCAGCTGTCGCCATCAACTCCACAGGTCCGCCTGCAGCGAGGATCAATAATAGAAAAGGCCGGAGTAAGGATAGAAGTGCTCCATCCGTCAGATAAAGCCATGGGCTCATCCCCGGATCCGAATCGACATTCCCTGGTCCTCCGACTGATCTACGGCCGCACGGCCGTCTTGCTTACCGGGGACATCACAATGGCAGCCGAATACGAGATCCTGGAGGAATGCGCGGAGATCGAAGCCGAGGTGATGAAATCTCCCCATCACGGAAGCCGGTCCTCCAGCAGCCGGCCCTTCCTGGAAGCCGTGGCTCCCCGAATCATCGTGATTTCCACAGGGAGGCAGAGGGAGGGCCTGCCCGCGCCCGAGACCCTGGAGAGATACGTCCGCATGGGCGTCGAGGTCTACAGGACAGACATCCATGGTGCGGTCACGGTCGTCTCCGATGGAACAAACGTCTCTGTTCGCACCACGGTGCCGCTGCCGCCCATGAGAATCGGATATGCCCCCTGATCCTATTCCTGGGGTCGGATTGACAATGGTTCTGCGCCTTCTATATTATTGATGCATACCCTGAGAGAGAAAAAGATGAGTGCCAAACAGATCGTTTCCATGATCAGTGCGGTGGGGCTCCTGACCGGATTTTTGTATTCACAGGATCTGGTGGAGCTGGCGAAGAAGGAAAAAGAGCGCCGGGCTAAAGCCAAAGATAAAAAGACTGTCGTGATCACCAACGCCGACCTGAAAAAAAAGCAGGTCCAACCGGGAATCGTGGTTCGCCGCACAGCCCCTGTGCCGGAAGAAGAGGAAGCGACCGTCACCCGTTCCAGATCCCCTCGAGCCGCCGAGAGCGGCGGGGAGGCCAAGAGCCCGGAAAAGCCGCCTGCCCCGCATGGTGACGCAGGGTGCCGGCACGCACCGTGAGCAGCAGGTCTGCGTCGGCGGGTACGTTCCCGGCGGAGTGCTCGGCGTGCGGTCCGGAGAACAGGACGAGTACCGCGGCGTCGCGGTCCGAGCGTTCCGCCTGGGCCGCGCTTCGGGCGCCGGTCAGCGCCGCCAGTGCACCGACACCGCCGGGCGCAGATCCGACTTCCCGTCGTTTCTTGATCCGCAGAATTCGCCCGAGTACTGCGGCAGCGTGGTTGAGGATATGAGCCTTGTCAATCCCCTGCCTGTGCTTCACTGGTTCATCCAAAACCCGGCAGCCGCCAACGGCAACACAGGAACCCGCTGCTCACTCTTCTATGACGGCGAGTTTTACGACAACCTCGAGATCAACATTCACGGTCAATCCAGTCGGGGTTTTCCGAAGAAGAGCT
>JBGUED010000195.1:0-5389 GCA_041821525.1 Candidatus Aminicenantaceae bacterium
GGCCACGGTATTGACGATGTCGGTCACGGTGCATCCCCGGCTGAGGTCATTGACAGGCTTATTGAGTCCCTGCAGCACCGGGCCGATGGCCACGGCCTGGGCCGAGCGCTGGACCGCCTTGTAGGTGTTGTTCCCGGTGTTGAGATCGGGGAAGATGAAGACCGTGGCGTGCCCGGCCACCTGACTGCCGGGCATCTTGGTGGCCGCCACTCCCGAATCGATGGCGGCATCATACTGCAGCGGCCCCTCGATCTTGAGGTCCGGGCGCCGGACCTGCGCGATCTGCGTGGCCTCGCGCACCTTTTCCACATCCTCACCCTTGCCGGACTCACCCGTGGAATAGGACAGCATAGCGATACGCGGATCGATGCCGAACATGGCGGCCGTCTCCGCCGAGGCGATGGCGATGTCCGCTAACTGATCCGGATCGGGATTGGGATTCACGGCACAATCCCCGTAGACCAGCACGCGGTCGGCCAGGCACATGAAAAAGACACTCGACACAATGGAGAAGCCCGGTTTGCTGCGGATGAACTCGAAGGCGGGACGCAGGGTGTGCTGGGTGGTGTGGATCGATCCGGACACCATACCGTCCACCAATCCCCGGTGGATCATCATGGTGCCGAAGTAGCTGACATCCAGCATCACATCCCGGGCCTGGTCCAGAGTGATCCCCTTGTGCCTGCGCAGCTGGAAATAGGTCTCGGCAAAATCCTGGTGATGATAGGAATGCTGGGGATCGATGATCTTGACCTTCTGCAGGTCCAGTCCAAAGTTCGCGACCTTCTGCTTGATTTCGTCAATATTGCCCAGCAGAGTGAGGTCCACTGCCCCCCGGCGCTGCAGGATCTCGGCCGCACGCAGGATGCGCTCCTCTTCGCCCTCGGGAAGCACGATATGCTTGCGTTCGGATTTGGCCCGGTCGATGAGCTCATATTCGAACATAAGGGGCGTGACCCGGTCCGAGCGCGCAACCGCGATCCGTTTCTCCAGCTCGGCCAGGTCCACGCGGGACTCGAACACACCCAGAGCCAGGGCGATCTTGCGCTCGTTCCCCGCGGTGATGGTGGAATGGACGGCGTTGATGTTCATGGCCGTGGTATAGGTGTCGGTCTCCACGCTCATGATGGGGAAGCTGGGCTTCTTGAGTCCCTGGAGCAGCCTCATGACAGGAGGCTCTGGTTCCAGTCCCCCCGTGAGGATCAGCCCGGAAATTTGAGATGCGTCCTCCGAGAACAGTGTGATCAGGCTCCCCAGGATCACATCCGCCCGGTCCCCCGGCGTTATGATCAGCACGCCGTCTTCCAGGTGCTCCAGGAAGTTGCGCAGCTGCATGGCCGCCACCTTGTAGAGCCGCACCTCACGGTTCAATCCGCGTTCCTTGGGGGTCAGGAAGCGGGCCTTAAGAGTACGGGCGACCGTGCCCACTGTGGGGAAATTCAGGGCCGGCTCCTCCTTGAGAACGTAGACGGGGCCCAGCTCTTCGCTCTTGCCGCTGAGATGCTCGGCCACATCGTCCAGATCCTGCTCCATCACACGGTTGACTATGGTGGCCATCACGGTGCAGCCATGCTCGATGAAGGCTTCGCAGGACACCCTCGCCGCATCCACGATGTCCGAGGGAGACTTCTCGTGCCCGTTGACGATGAGCAGCAGAGGACAGCCCAGCTGGTTGGCGATGTCCGCGTTGAAATCGAACTCGAAGGCCGTGGCCACCCCAGTGAAGTCGGTGCCCACGCACACCACGAAGTCACACTTGCGCTCCAGGGCCTTGTACTTATCGACCATGGTCTTGAGCAGGTCGTCATACTCCCCGTTGCTGAGCTTGTCGCGCGCCTCCTGATGGGTCACCCCGTAGAGCTCTTCATAATCGAGTTCCAGCTTGTAGCGCTGGCAGACGAGCTCGAGGTAATCATCCCGCTTCTCTCCCGCCATCACGATCGGGCGGAAGATGCCGATCTTCTGGATCCTGCGGGACAGCAGCTCCATGAGTCCCAATAGGACCACGGACTTGCCGCTCCTGGGCTCCATGGTGGCTATGTAAAGATTATTGCCCATGGAAAAACTCTCCTTATCTAAAGACAAAGGGCTGTCTGGCTTTCTAGGATCCCCTCTATTCTATCAGGTTTCTGTCCGTATTTGATGATCAAATGAAGCCGATTTCTCTCGTATCGATCCCGGTTGTGTGCTCTCAAACCAAGGGACGGCCTATTATAGAGGACTTGAGCTCCTCATTCCACCCCATTTTGCAATTTTTATCGCGGCCGCTCAAGCAGGCGCTACAGACGGCAGGAGAGACCGAGCGACCATGCTGTCTTCCGAGAGCCAGAGACTATGTCTTGCTGGGCTGGAGGCGGCCGGCCAGGCTGAATCCGCCTGAGAGGTTGCGAACATCGGCGAAGCCGTGTTGGAGCAGGATCTGCTGGGCCATATAGCTGCGGTAGCCCATACTGCACTGGGTGACCAGGGGACGGTCCTGCGGGATCTCGGCCAGGCGCTCTCGCAGGATCTCCAGCGGGATGTTGACCGCTTCCTGGAGATGGCCCATCTTGAACTCAAAGGCCGTCCGCACATCGAGCAGGAACGGAGGGCGCTCCCCCTTCTGCTCCTCGAACAGGGTGGCCGGAGTGATGCTCGGGCTGATGCCGCGGTAGGTGTTGGCCGCCACCATCCCGGTCAGAATGACCACATCCTTGGCCGACCCGAAGGGCGGAGCATAACAGAGGTCCAGCTGCTCGAGGTCCTCGAGGGTCATGCCGCCATACACGGCCGTGGCCAGGATATCGATACGCTTGTCCACGCCGTCAGGCCCCGAGGCCTGAGCCCCCAGCAGGCGGCCGTCCTCAGGGGCATAGACCAACTTGAGGAACAGGGACTGCGCCCCGGGATAGTACCCGGCGTGGCTGGACCCGAAGTTGTAGGCCACCGCCACCTCCCGGCCCAGGCGCCGGGCGGCCTTTTCAGTCAGGCCGGTTCCACCGGCCACCATGCCACACGCCCGCACGATGCTGGTCCCGAGAACCCCCCGCAGCCGCAGCCGTCCCGCGTCCACTTCCTCTTTTCCCAGGAGGTCCAGGGCCGCGTTCTGTCCGGCCACCCGGCCCTGTTTATTGGCCGGGCCGGCCAGGGGGATGTTCACCTTTCCCCCTGTGGGGAGAAATACCGCCTCGCAGTTGTCACCTGCCGCAAAAATATGAGGATCGGAGGTCCGCTGGTGCTCATCCACAGCGATGGCGCCGCTCTCGCCCAGCAGCAGCCCGGCCGACTTGGCCAGTTCCACGTTGGGCCGGACTCCTACCCCTACCACTGCCAGGTCGAACTCGATTTTCTTCCCGCTCTTGAGAAGAGCCTGGGAGCGGTCCCCGGTGTGATCGAATCCCTCGACCAGGTCGGATAGCAATACGCGAATCCCGGCCGCCTGCAGGGCATCCAGAGCCGGTAGGGTCATCTCGTGGTCAAGCGGGCCCATAATCTGGTCCAGCGCCTCCACCACCGTTACTTCCAATCCCCGATTCAAAAACTGTTCGGCACACTCGAGTCCGATGTAGCCGGCCCCGATTACTAGGGCCTGGCCCTTGGCGGCCGTGCTGCCCGATTCTGTCTCAGGCTGGGCCTGAAGCGGTTGCTGCAGCTCTCGCAGGGATGCCATGATCGCATCCACATCCGGGACCGTCCGGCACTCGAAGATGTTGGATGCATCGATCCCCTCGAGGGGGAGCCTGAAAGGCACGGTCCCGGTGCCGAGGATCAGGCGGTCATAGGAAAGCCTGTCCACTTGTCCACCTTCCGTCTTGAACGTGACCTCCCGGGCCGCCGGATCCACATCCGTCACGGTTGTCTCGAGCCGGACATCCACCCGAAAGCGCCGTCGGAAGTTCTTGGGATTGGCCACAAAAAGACTGCGGCGCTCGGCGATCTCACCTCCGACATAGTAGGGAAGCCCGCAGTTAGCAAAGCTCATGTAAGGGCCGCTCTCGAACATCACGATCTCAATCTCTTCGCTGCTGCGGCGGGCCTTGGCCGCAGCTGAGGCCCCGGCTGCCACGCCGCCAACGATCACCAGTCTTTTGGGCATGGTTCACTCCTCAAAAAAGGGATATTGTAAAGGACAGGGGGCAGATAGTCCAGGGCCAGTGCCCTCCCAGGATTCAATCCCGGGTTAGGCCGGCCACCGCCGCACCAATTAGGGGAGAATCCACCATCTGTACCAGCTCGAAATGTACCCCCCTCCCACCCAGTATGTCCCGCAGGTGCTGTTCTGTCCAGGATTGAAGGCCGGAGGTCTTGTAGTAGGTGGACCCGTCGATGTTGACGCACACAGGGCGGTGCGGGGAGCGTCCCGCGCAGGACTTGAGCACTGCGGCCGCGATGTTGAGGGCGGCCAACAGCGCGGCTCGCTCGATCAAGGCAGTGATCAACCTGCCGGCCGTCGCCCGGTCGCTGCTGGTCAGCACAGGACTCCCCAGGGGTCCGGTTCCTGCAGGATCCCTGAGGAACCGATCCGCCTGGACCGTCGACAGCCGCCGGACCTGCCGGATGGCCGCCCCGCCTCCTTCGGAAAAAATATTCGCTTCGGCTGCTGCCTTGAGCAGCCGCAGGCTCAGCCGTCCCAGATAGGCTCCCGAGATCATCTTCTCGAAGGTGTACTCCCCGGGATTGTTGGTGCCGGCATCCAGCTGTTTGTCGACCGCAGTCTGGGGACACCGGGCGAAGTTCCCGGACTCTACGTTTATCACCTGCTGCCCCTTGAGGTCCAGATCATTTCGCTTGGTGATCCTGCGGTTCCTCTCGACATAGGAGGTGTTGGTCCCGGTCCCCAGAATGAAGCCGACATAGGATCCGAATTCCCAGGATCGGGGGATGCTCCTTCCTGCCAGCAGCACGGCGACCGTATCGTTGAGCAGAGTGAACTTCAAGTTGTATCCCAGGACCTTCAGGCGGCCGCCGATGTTCTGCCCGAGGTAGGCGCCCTCCACCTCCGGAGCCTTAATCTCCTTGGTCCAGGTCAGGAGCCGGCCGTCGCCATCCGGCGTGATCTCGGCCGGATAGGAAAAACAGAATCCCACCCGATCAGACCTCTGAACCAGGGGAAGCAGGATGTCCACGAAACGATCATAAAATGCCTCGGCAGAGAGTTCCTCATCGGCCCCGGGCATGCGGTGACGAGTGAAATCCTCCGTATGAGGCAGACCCTGCTCGTCAAACACAACCGTGGCCGCTCGCAGAAAGGTGCCCCCGGCATCCAGAACGATGACAGGAAGCCCGGCCGGGACAGGTCTGTCGATGGGGATGAAGGTGGGGATCATGGCCAGGGAACTGGGCGCTCCGGACAGGCCGGACTTCATCTCGGCCTGGAAACCGTCCAACAGCGCTTGCACATCGATGGCAG
>JBGUED010000196.1:0-5379 GCA_041821525.1 Candidatus Aminicenantaceae bacterium
GTCCTTGTCATTGATGAAGTGAAGCTGCCGCATCACGGTGATCATCCCTATGATCAGAACGATGGACATGGCAAACTGAAACACGGTCAGGATTTTCCTGAAGGCCTTCCCTCTGACGCCCTTCGAAATTTTCCCGCTGAGGCTGTCGGCCGGCCGGAAGGCCGTGAGGACAAAGGCGGGATAGAAGCCGGAGATGAGCCCCAGCCCCAGGGCGAAGGCCAGCAGGAAAAGCCCGTGCACAGGTCTGCTGAACAGGCCGAGCTCCAGTTCCTTGCCGATCAAGTCGTGGAAGAGAGGCCTGAACAGGAGGACCAGCAGGCAGGCGATTCCGGTGGCGATGATGTTCAAGAGCATGGATTCACCGAGGAACTGCTTGATGAGAAGGCTCCTCCGGGATCCCAGGACCTTTCTCACCCCGACCTCCTTGGCCCTGACCGATGCCCTGGCCGTGGTCAGGTTGACAAAGTTGATGCACGCGATCATAAGGACGATAAAGGCGACCAATGTGAAGATATAGACATTCTGCAGACTTCCATGTTTATACCGGCCGCCTCTGAACGCATCGAAGTAAAGGTCCTTCATGGGCCGCAGGCTGAAGGCATAGTTCTCTGCGATCCGATCCTCTGTCATTCCCCATCGGTCCGTATAGATGCTGTGCATAAACAGCCGGATCTTTTCCTCCACAGCTCCAGGATCATGCCCCTTGGTTAACAGCAGGTAGGTCTGGCAGTTCCAGTGGCCCCAGCTGACGTCTTCCTCCGTGACATCATCCAGGGCCTTGATGGAGAACAAGGCCCCGAAGCTGATGGAAGAATTCCGGGGCGGATCCTGGATCACGGCGGTTACGGTGAAATCCTTCTGGTTGTCATAGTTGACAATCTTTCCGATGGGATCGGCATTTCCGAAGATCCTCTGCGCCTCGGTCTCGGAAAGAACAAGAGAGAACGGATCCTTGAGGGCAGTCTCCGCATGCCCTCTGATCAGGGGAAAGCTGAAGACATCAAAGACCTCAGGATCCACAAAATAGCTCTCCTCGATCTTGAAAAAACCACCCTTGTATCTGAACAGCTGGGAATGGAAGTTGTTTCGAAAGCGCACCGCCTGCTCGATCTCGGGAAAAGTCTGCTTGAGTAAATCTGCCATGGGCACCGGCGTCCCGTTGTTTTCCGCGGTCCCGATCTGATAGATTCTGTCCAGCCGCGTGTGGAATGAATTGTAGCTCAATTCGTTGGCCACAAAGGACATGATCAGTATGAAGAGGGAGATCCCTAAACTCAAACCGGCAATATTGATCAAGGAATACCCCTTCTGCCTGCGCAGGTTCCTCAGCATGAGCTTCATGGAATTTATAAACATATCGGTTCTCCAACGGAAGAAATTTCTCACAAATCCCGGCAGGGACCTTAAAACTTCAGCCCAGAACCAGAGCCAGGCTTGCGCCGTCCCCTTTGTGGCAGCGATGTGCTCGAATGTCTCCCACAGGTCCCCCAGGGCATAATCAAAATCTCCGTTTCCGGCTGCCATCTTCAGGAGCCAAGCCGCTGAACGGGGGGGACCCAATCTTTTTCGAACCATCGCCTTACTTTACTTCCAGAACGGTGTCAGGAAGGTCCGCCCAGGTTTTTTTTTGCAGGGCCCTCACCTCCTGCAGGGCATCTAATCCGGATTGAGTCAGCGTATAATACCGCTTGCTCTTCCCACCTCTCGCCCTGGTGGGCGCTCCGATGATGGTCTGGACCAGGCCCTTTTTGGTCAGGCGGTCGAGCACATCATAAATGGCTCCGATGGACCAGTATTTATGAGTAACCTCGGAGACGTGTTCCCGGATCGTGACCCCATAGGCGTTTTCCTTGAGTTTGAGTATGGAAAGGAGGAGCAGCTCCTCCTGCCTTGACAGAAATTTCATCCCTCTCTCCTGAGCATTTCTTCGGTAATATAGAATTTACCGGGCGGTTTGTCAAGGATTTTTTCTGTAAAACCGAATATATTTCTGGAGCACTACAACTTTTTCGATTTCACAACGTATGAAACAGCGGGAGAGCCTAGACAGTCTGACTGCAAAATTTTACTATCTTCTCCCGCCAACCCAGAATAGAATGGACGGTACAGTCGTAATACCAGGGGAGAGACACATGAACGTCATAGAACTCGAAAACATCACCAAGACCTTTGGCTCCGTGAAGGCGGTCGATTCCCTCTCGCTCGGGGTTCCCAAAGGCAGTATCTACGGATTCATCGGCCCCAACGGCTCGGGCAAGACCACGACTCTGCGCATGATCATGAACATCTTTTATCCGGATTCCGGTGAGATCAAGGTGTTCGGTCAGGCACTCAACGACAGGGTCAAGGACCACATCGGTTACCTGCCGGAGGAGAGGGGCCTTTACCAGAAGATGAAAATCCGAGAGCTCCTGCAGTTCTATGGAGAGCTGAAAAGCGGACACAAGGTCGACAAGGACGTCGACTACTGGCTCGAGAGGCTGGACCTCACCGAATGGGCCAATAAGAAGGTCGAAACTCTCAGTAAGGGAATGAGTCAGAAGGTTCAGATCATAGCGACCATCGTTGCTAAGCCCGAACTCATCATACTCGACGAGCCCTTCACCGGGCTGGACCCGGTCAATGCCGAGGCCATCAAGGACATGGTCCTGGACCTGCGCTCTGGTGGAGCCACCATCATCTTCAGCACCCATGACATGAGCGTGGCTGAGAAGATGTGTGACTTCATCTTCATGATCTTCAAGGGCAAAAAGGTCCTGGACGGCACGCTGGCTTCCATTCAGGCCGAATACGGCAGCGATACCCTGCGCATCACGACCGAAGCCGGCGCCTCGGCCGTGAAGGACCTGGAGGGGGTGGAGCGGGTCTCGGACTTCGGCCGCATGCAGGAGCTGCGTGTGGAACCGGATTATGACCACCAGAAGATCCTCGCGGCCATCATGTCGCGGACGCGGATCCTCGGCTTTGAACTCACCAAACCCACGCTTCACGACATCTTTATTCGTATAGCCGGACCCGAAGCCAAGGAGAACCATTATGCGTAAGATCCTGCGAATAGCCAAGAGAGAATACAAGACATCCGTAAGGACCAAGGGTTTTATCATCGCACTGGTGTTGATGCCCGTACTGATGGGAGGGAGCGGCTTGGCCATGTATCTGTTCCAGGGCCAGGTCGACACCCGGGATAAAAAGGTGGCCATCCTGGATCAGTCGGGCATCGTGGCGGATGTGATCATGCAAGCGGCCGAGGCCCGGAACGATGCGGAGGTACTGGATAAAGAGACCGGGAAAAAAATCAAGCCAGCCTGGGTGTTTGAGCGAATCGAACCGGACCTGTCCGATCCCACAGCGCAAAGGCTGGCGCTCTCCGACCGCATACGGAACGGCGAGCTCCACGCTTTCCTCGAGATCGGCCCCAACGTGAAGCACCCGGAGACAGACTGGGAAACGGCCAGGCTCGCATACTATGCCAAGAATGCGGCCCTGGACACTGTCAGGGGTTGGCTATCCAGTTCGATCAATATCTATCTCCGCAAGACGCGGCTGGAGGAAGCCGGGATCGAGGCGGAGAAAGTGGAAGCGGCCCTGGCCTGGCTCGAGGTCGCTCCCCTGGGATTGGTCTCCCTGGATGATGCGGGACAGATCAAGGAAGCCAAACGCAGCAGTGAAGCCGAGGCCATCCTGGGCCCCATCATCCTTTTCTTCCTCTTTTTCATGATGATCATGATGGGAGCCATGCCGCAGCTACAGTCGGTCATGGAGGAAAAGACCCAGCGGATCGCCGAGGTCCTTCTGGGCAGCATCAAACCCTTTGAGTTCATGGCCGGAAAGGTGCTGGGGGGCCTGGCCGTCTCTATGACGGCGGCTTCCGTCTATGTCGTAGGCGGCGTGTTTATCATGAAGCGGTTGGGCCTGGCGGATTATGTCCCCTTTCACATCCTGCCCTGGTTTTTTGCCTATCTCGTGCTGGCCATCATCATGTTCGGATCCATACTGGCGGCCCTGGGTGCCACCTGCAACGACGCCAAGGACGCACAGAATCTGACCTTCCCGGCGATGATCCCCTTATTCATCCCCATGTTCCTGCTCATGCCTGTCATCCAGGAGCCGGCCAGTTCATTTGCGACCGCACTTTCACTGTTCCCCCCCTTCACACCCATGCTCATGCTGCTGCGCATCAGCGCGCCGGTCGGAATCCCCATGTGGCAGCCCTGGGTGGGGCTCATCGGTGTCATCATATTCGCCCTGCTCTCCATCTGGGCCGGGGGACGCATTTTCCGCATGGCCATCCTGCTGCAGGGCCAACCGCCCAAACTCTCCAACATCCTGCGCTGGGCTGTACGTGGATAGAGGTGGCCCAGGAGTCGAGCAACACATCTTGAGATCCAACGAGACCGATCTCGATTTATAAAAATCGATTGACAAAGCCGCTGCAGAGACTCCTAATGAGTGTGAAGAAAGGAGTCAGGCATGGACACCGGATTCACACATACGGTCCTCGGTAAGACCGGTCTAAAAACGCACCGGCTGGGACTCTCGGCGACCTACTGGCCGGGTAAGAAAACCGTCTACCAGGCGATCGACAGCGGCCTAAATTTTTTCTTCTGCTTTGGGATCGACAAGCAGATGCTGGCTGTGATGCGGGATGTCCTCAACCGGGACCGGGAAAAGTACGTGGTCGCCACCGGGGCCTACAACCTGCTGGTCGGGCACCTCAACCTGCGCAGGACCCTCGAAAAACGGCTCCGGCAGCTGCGCACCGACTATATCGACATCTTCCTGTTCCTGGGCGTCACCAAGCCCAAACATTTCCCCCAAAAAACACTGGATGAGCTGTACCGGCTTAAGCAAGAAGGCAAGATCGGACACCTGGGAATCGCGAGCCATGACCGCCAGCTCGCCGGCAGAATGGCGGCGGAAGGGGCGCTCGATGCCCTCATGATCCGCTACAACGCTGCCCATCGGGGAGCCGAGCAGGACATTTTTCCTTTCCTCGCCTCGCATGATCCCGGGATCATCAGCTACACGGCCACACGCTGGCGCTACCTGACCAGGCGGCCGAAAAAGGGCTGGCCGGAGGAGAGGCCTATCCCGGACGCGGGCCTGTGCTACCGCTTCGTGCTGTCCAATCCGCATGTGCATGTATGCCTCACAGCCCCCAGCAACCGGAAGCAGCTCGAAGAAAACATCTCTGCGCTCGCACAAGGCCCCCTCTCCGAGGATGAGATGAGCTTCATGCGGGAGTTCGGGGATGTAGTCCACAACCAGAACACATATTTCATGTAAGCGCATAACCACATGCCTCAGCCGAAGATCATCGATGTGAACACCAACAATGTCGAACAGACCGGCTTTTTCTGTTACATGAGTAAGCGGAAG
>JBGUED010000197.1:0-5378 GCA_041821525.1 Candidatus Aminicenantaceae bacterium
ATCCATTTTTCAGCCTTATCCTCGACCGGTGTATCTGCACAGGCCCCGGCGGCCAGCAACATCCCCACGGCGATCAGGACCACAGCCCCATGTCTTCGTTTCATGTCATTCTCTCCTCGAGTTTCTATCGACACGAGTCTATATTCTCATGCCTGTGCCCGTCAACAGACAAATGGGATTTTAGCTTTTCCCGGCAGTCCGGTACAATACAGGGATGAAAATCCAAACCCGCGGCTCCTTTATCATGCTGGGTATAGTGCTCCTGCTCTTTATTTCCTGCGGCATGGCCCCTCCCCAAAAATCCCCATCGAGAGAGATCGCCATCACCGTCGACGACCTGCCCGTGAATTACTTGAGGGAGCTGGGAATTACCGGCTGGGAGACCGTCACATCGCGACTCCTCAGCGGCCTGGAAGAACAGGGCGTGCCCGCCATCGGATTCGTCAACCTGGGGAAGCTCTATAGTGAGGACGGGGCGCTTGATCCGAGGCGGCTGGCACTGCTGTCGCAGTGGCTCGAGGCCGGATTCGAGCTGGGCAACCACACCTTCTCACATATGGATTTCCATAAAACCACCCTGCCCGAGTTCCTTGAGGACCTGCTGCGGGACGAGGACATCCTGCGAGACCTCTTTGCAAAACACGGCGCCAGGCTCGAGTTCTTCCGCCATCCCCTCCTCCACACGGGCCTGAACCTCGAGACCAAGCACGGCCTGGAACAATTCCTGGAGGATAAAGGCTACCGGATCGCACCCGTCACCATGGACAATTCCGAGTGGATCTATGCCCGGGCCTTCGACATCGCCGACGCCATGGGCGACACCGAGCTCAAGCAGCGCATCGCTGCCGCCTACCTCGACTACATGGAACGGATCATCGCCTATTACGAAAGCCAGTCCCGCGACCTGTTCGGCCGGGAGATCAAACAGGTGCTCCTGATCCATGCCAACACCTTGAATTCCGAATGCTTCAATGATCTGGCCCAGATCCTGAGGAAGCGGGGATACAGGTTCATCTCTCTCGCCGAGGCTCTGGAGGACGAGGCCTATGCCTCTGAAGACAGCTACACAGGAACCGGTGGGATCACCTGGCTCCACCGCTGGGCGCTGACGCAGGGCAAACGGGGCGACTTTTTCAAGGGTGAGCCGGAAGTGGACGAGTTTGTCAACGCGCTCTACCAGGGTAAATACTAGCAATTAAAGGGGAGTGGTACATTTAGAGCGCTAAATGTACCACTCCCCTTTTTCGTTAAACCCATCGCCTCTTTTTTCGTATTTCTTGACATGCCTCGAGACTCAAGGTATATTACCTAGAGATTCTAGGCATGTGAGGTAGACAATGATATCCAAAGCCCTGGTTGCAGCATCCACCAAACCCGTGATTCTCTCCATCTTGGCAGGAGGAGAGATCTACGGGTATCAGATCATACACAGCATGATCGAGATATCTGGCGGGATCCTGGAGTGGTCAGAAGGCACGATCTATCCTGTGCTCCACCGCATGGAAAAGGAAGGCTTCATCCGGTCCCAGTGGAAAATGTCCGACAATGGCCGCCATCGTAAATACTACCTGCTGACTGCTTTGGGCCGGAAGGAACTGGAAAAAGAGAAGCTGCAGTGGATGAGTGTCCACAAGGTCCTATCCAAACTCTGGGCACCACTCCCCTCCTTTGACTGAAAGGGACGAAAGGGCCAAGAAAAAGGCAGGAAGGACACGAAAAAGTAAAAGGGTGAATCCCATGTTTGATCTGGAAAAATCCATCAAAGACTGGCGCAAGAGCCTAAACTTCAACGAATCCCTGGAAGACGGCGCCAAAACCGAACTGGAATGCCACCTCCGGGACAAGATCGAGTACCTTACGCATCAGGGCCGCTCCGAGGAGAAGGCCTTCGCAGAAGCGGTCGCGAAGATCGGGACCGCAGACACCTTGGGGACCGAATACTTCAAGGCCACGACCCGCCATCTGAGCGGGCGTCCGCCCTGGCAGAAGAGCCGCTGGCTGCCGCCCCTGCTCTCCAACTACATCAAGATCGGCCTCCGCAAGGTGCGGCGTCAGAAGGTCTATTCCTTTATCAACATCGTGGGGCTGGCCGTGGGCCTGGCCTGCTGCGCCGTCATCATCCTGTATGTGACCAACGAGCTGACCTACGACTCTTATCACCCGGATGCCGAACGCATCTTCAGGATCGGGACACACAGCATCAATCAGGTTGGGGAGCACTCCACTGCCGCCACTCCGGCGCCGCTGGCCCTGGAGCTCAAGGCCTCCTATCCCCAGGTCGAACAGGCTGTGCGGGTCATACCGCCGTTCGAGAACGCCAACAATGTCCTGGTGGTCCGCGGAGACAAGCGCTTCTTCGAGACCCGTCTCTTCTTTGCGGACCCAGAGATCTTCGAGGTCTTCCACATCCCCTTCACACAAGGGGAAGCCAAGGGGGCGCTCGAATCTCCCAACTGTGTGGTCATGACGGAAGGCATGGCTGCCAAGTATTTCGGCGATAAGCCGGCCCTGGGCCAGACCATCGCGATCGAGATCGACTACGACATCGGGAACGAGAACGTCAAGATCGAGGATTATCATGTGACCGGCGTCATCGAAAACGCGCCCTCCAACACACATTTCAAGTACGACATGCTTTTGTCGCCCTCGACCATCCTGCGCTTCCTCCCCAATATCGATACGGACTGGATTCACTGGCCCAGCAAGTTTACCTATGTGAAGCTCCGGCCAGAGACCGATCCCACAGAGTTCGAAGGGCAGATCCAGAGGGCCGCAGCCTTTGTCGCCCAGGCATATAAAGAGACCATGGGGCGAGAAATGCAGCTTTACGAGTTTTTCCTGGAACCCGTAACCCGAATCCACATGTACTCACAGCAGATCATGCGCCAGCTGGAGGCTCCCGGCAACTGGTATTATGTCTATATCTACTCCATCACCGCCTTCCTGATCCTGCTCATCGGCTGCATGAACTTCATCAACCTCTCGGCCGCGCTCTCCACGACCCGCACCCAGGAGGTGGGGCTGCGCCGGGTAGTGGGGGCCCAGACCCGGCAGCTCATCAATCAATTTCTGGGGGAATCGTTCCTCATCACGGCTCTGGCCTTTGTCGCGGCCTTCGGGCTGATCTGGCTGCTGCTTGTCCCCTTCAACCAGATGGCCGGCACGGAGCTCACGCTCGCCGGGCTCAAACAGCCGGTCGTACTGGCCTCGCTCCTGGGGCTGCTTCTGGTGGTCGGCATCGTCTCCGGCAGCTACCCCGCTTTCATCCTCACCGCCTTCAAGCCGGCCGCCGTGCTCCAGGGGAAATCCTCCAACAAGTCGCGCGGCACGCTGATCCAGAAAGGCCTGGTAGTCGGCCAGTTCGCGATCTCGATATTTCTTGTGATCTGCACCCTCACCGTCTTCAAGCAGCTCGATTTCATGCGCGGTCAAGCCCTGGGATTCAAAACAGAACAGAAGCTCCTCCTCAGGGTGAAGAGCAACCTGAACCACCTGAGGCGGGACTATGAGGAGATCAAGAAGAGCTTCATGCTCCACCCCTCGATCCACGGAGCCACGGTATCGTCCACGGTGCCGGGCGATGGGGACCGATACGGCTACTACCTGACAAGGACCGATGAGGACTTTCGCAATGCCGCCTGGCTCGATGTCATAACGCAGGACTACGACTTCCTGGAGCAGTATGGCATCAGCGTTGTGGCCGGCCGCGGATTCGACCGCAGTCAAGGCAGCGACGAGCAGGAGTCCTACCTCATCAACCTGGCCGCCGTCGAGGCGCTGGGATTTGCTACTCCCGAGGAAGCCCTGGGCCAGAGCTTCCAGGCCTCCTACCACCGCCAGTTCAAGCGCATCGTGGGGGTTGTGGACAATTTCCACTACCGGGGCATGCGGGATCTCGTCGAACCCATGGTCCTGGATATCGAAGATTCCCTGTTCACCACCATCACGCTCTCGATCCGGATCGAAGACATGCGGGATATCATGAAGCACGTTCGAGCGCAGTGGGAGGAACACTTCCCGGGGGTCCCCTTCGAGTATTCCTTCCTGAATGAGAACTTCGACCGGGAGTACCGCTACGAGGCCCAGATGAGCAGGCTGCTCGGCATCATAACGACCCTGGGATTCGCCATCGCCTGCCTGGGGCTGTTCGGTCTGGCGTCCTTTGTCGTGCGCTACCGCGTAAAAGAAATCGGGATCCGTAAGGTGCTGGGAGCCACAACCACAGATATCGTGATCATGCTCTCCAAGAAATTTATCTGGCTCATCCTGGGGGCGATCGTGATTGCCTCCCCTCTCGCCTTCTACGCTATGAACCGCTGGCTCCAGGATTTTGCCTACCGCATCGAACTGACAGGGATCGTCTTCCTGGTGGCTGCGGCAGGAGCCTTGGTGATCGCTCTGGCCACGGTGGGATTTCAGGGAATGAGGGCAGCCTCGGCCAATCCCGTCAATTCCCTGCGGGACGAGTAGCCTCAGCGTCTTATTATCTTACTGGATATCTTCCAGGTACTTTTTTAATTCCTCAGCATCCTCTGGATTGAGGTGCATGAACTGCAGCCCTGCAGCATAGGCGGCATCCGAACCTTCGGGGAGCTTGCTCGACCATCTCACCTGAGCGATGGCGACCAGCACCTCGCCGTTGGGGAGGAAAAACTCCATCTCCAGCTGCTGGTCCTTTTCCAGCTCCTCATCGCAGTGGATCTGGACACCACCGAGGCTGATGTCGTGGATAGCCTGCTTGCGGGGAGCCAGCCGCGGCTCACGGTAGAAGACCTCTGCTTTTACTCTGGGATATTGTCTTCGCTCTGCTCCATCCCCCTGGGAATCCGTCATGTCACACCTCGTTCTTTATTAGCTAAATACACAACACCAAATTGAGTCGATTGTATTATAACAAATAAGGAGCCGCAGAAGAAATCTTCCTAGGGCGGCAAAATCGCCCCGGATACTCTTACAAGGCCTTTTTGCCCCCAAATGCGCTGTTTAAGCCTTTAAAAGTGGCCTTGTAAGCACCTAACTTGTTTATTTTCTATAGTTTTTCATGGTCCGTCCCCAGACGGACATTGTCGATATTGAGTTTAAAGTCACCCAGCTCATCTGAGCCACCGATGAATATCCCCATGATATCGGATCCATCAATTGAGAAATCCTCGAACAGGAAGGTGTGCTCCTTCCACTCGGGCCCGGCCTCGAAGCTCAGCATGGCCGGCATGAAACCGAGGCTTTGAGCGAAGATCATCACGGAATATGTTTTGCCGTCTCCCTTGGCCCAGAAGTTTATGGACGACCTGGCCGAGAGGTTGGCGGGCTGCATCATCGCGGGTCCGGGTGAGAAAAACGCCCCTGCCCAACGGTTTTGGGCCCCCTCTGCGATGGTC
>JBGUED010000198.1:0-5347 GCA_041821525.1 Candidatus Aminicenantaceae bacterium
CCCCTAGTTGGTTGTTGCAGTTTTGCCTGGGTTCTTTTATCATCGGGATGAAATGCAGGAGGGCAGAACGTGAGCGAGAGTCGGTCGCGGGAGCGGGCGGCCGAACAGATCCGGCGGTTGCGGGAAGAGATCGTTTATCACGAAACAAAATACTACCGGGACAACAGCCCCCAGATCTCGGACACAGAGTTCGACCAGCTGACAAAGGAGCTGGAGATTCTGGAGGCTCAGTATCCCGATCTTCTGACCCCCGATTCCCCCACACAGAGGGTAGGCGAGCAGCGTCAAGAAGGCTTTGCCTCGGTGGAGCACCTCACGCCCATGCTCAGTCTGGACAACTGTTACAACACCGATGAGCTGAGGGACTTCGAAGAGCGGATCCGGAAGGCCATCCCGGAAGAAGAACTGGATTATGTCGTGGAGCTCAAGATCGACGGTCTGGGCATCTCCATCATCTACCGTGAGGGAATCCTGGTACAAGCCGTGACGCGAGGCGACGGAATCCGAGGAGATGACGTGACATCCAATGTCCGGACCATCAAAAGCCTCCCCCTGTCCATCAATCAGGACGGAGAGGTGGAGGTCCGCGGCGAGATATTCCTGCCCTTTGCCTCGTTCCGCTCCCTCAACCAGGAGCGGGAGGGGAACGGCGAGCCCGTATTCGCCAATCCGAGGAATGCCGCAGCCGGATCCATCCGCATGCTGGATCCCAACGTGGTCGCATCACGCCGGCTGGACGCCTTCCTGTACACTCTTTTTCTCGACGGCACGGAGATGGCGACCCAGTGGGAAAGTCTCCAAAAGCTGCACGACCTGGGGTTCAAGACCAATCCCCGATCCCGGCTCTGCGCCAGCCTGGTAGAGGTCATAGCCCTCTACCAGAGCCTGATCGATGAGCGAGACCACCTGGAGTACGATGTGGACGGGATCGTGATCAAGGTCAATCCGACCGAGCAGCAGCGCCGTCTGGGGCACACGAGCAAGTTTCCACGCTGGGCCATCTCCCTCAAATTTCCCGCCCGCCAGGCCACAACCCGCATAAATGACATCTCGATCCAGGTGGGCCGGACAGGGGCCCTGACTCCGGTCGCCACCCTGGAGCCGGTCAAGCTCTCCGGCATAACCATCAGCCGCAGTACTCTCCACAACGAAGATGAGATCCGGCGCAAGGACATTCGCATAGGCGATACGGTGTTGATCGAACGCAGTGGTGACGTCATCCCCAGGGTGGTTTCCGTCATGAAAGACCGGCGAAGTGGACAGGAGAGGGCGTTCGATTTTCCTACTTCCTGCCCGGTCTGTGGGACCAAGACCTTCCGCCCTGAAAATGAAGCCGTATCCCGCTGTGTCAATCCCTCCTGCCCGGCGGTCGTCCGGGAATCGATCCTGCATTTCGCCTTCCGCCGCGCCATGAATATCGAGGGCCTGGGCGAGGCGCTCGTGGATCAGCTGCTCGATTCCGGTCAGATACACGAGATCCCGGATTTGTACCACCTCAGCCTGGAGGAACTGGAGCAGCTGGAGCGGATGGGCCGCAAGAGCTCGCAGAACCTGCTGGAGGAGATCGATAAATCTCGCCACAACGACCTCTCCCGTTTGATCTTCGCCCTGGGCATCCGCTACGTCGGGGAAAGGACCGCGCAGATCTTGGCCGGTCACTTCGAATCGATGGACCGCCTCGCGCAGGCCTCCCTTGAGGAACTCATGGAGTTAGATGACGTGGGGCCCAAGGTCAGCGAAAGCTTGGTCTTCTTCTTCCAGCAGCCCGGAAACCGGGCCCTCATCGAAAGCCTGAGGGCCGCCGGGCTGAATTTCATCTCCGCACTGGGAAAAAACATCGGGGAACGTCCCCTGGAAGGAAAGACATTCGTCCTGACAGGATCCCTTAAGGATATGTCCCGGGAACAGGCCAAGACCCAGATCGAGAGCCTCGGGGGCAAGTTCACGTCCTCTCTCAGCGCCAGGACTGATTATCTTGTGGTCGGCGCAGAGCCGGGTTCGAAGCTCCTTGCAGCGCAAAGGCTGGATACGATCCAATTGTCCGAGGAGGAGTTTCTGGAGTTGATATCGGGTTGATTCCCGTCACTTCTTCTTGAAAAAATCTTTCTTCAGCAGGTTTTTCAGGTCTTTGGCATCCAGAGACAACAGGCCCTTGATGCCCTTCTTCTCTTGCTTGCCTTCCAGTTCCTCCAGCTCTTTCTTGGCCGCGCGGCTATCGGGATCCACTTGGAGGGCCTTTTTGAGATATTTCTTGGCCATGACCGGCATTTCTTCTTTCCGGTACATCGCCCCCAGCCCTGCATAGGCATCCGGGCTCCAGGGTTCCAGCTCGATGGACTTTTTGAAATTGTCCACAGATTTCTGGCGGTAGTGCGGCAGCTTGGCCTGGGTCATGGCCAGGAGGAGATAGTAGCGGCTCTTGTTGGAATCCATCCGGACCGCTTCCTGTAGGTAGACCAGGGCCTCGTCAAAGCGGGTCTGGTCAAAGAGTGTCTTCCCCTGACGGAACTTGATCTCCGCCAGCTTGTCGGCATTACGCACACCTCCGCCCTTGGTAGTGAGCTTTGTTTTCCGTTTGTCGTATGCCGCCTTCGCTCCCTCATCACTCAGCGTGTGGTAGGCCTTGGTGACGGCATCGAACACCTCGTCGATCTTTTCCTTGATCCCGGAGTCCAGGCTCCGGTCAAAAAGATCAGGATGATATTTACGTGCCAGCTGGAAGTAGGCCTTCTTGATCTCGGCAGAGGAGGCTTCAGGATCGACCTCCAGGACCTGGTAGTAGTCGAGACCGGAGAGGCGATCGCTCATGGCCAGGACCTCCTGAAGCTGACCGCTGTCCTGCTTGCTCTTGGTCTCTTCCTGCGGGGGGGGAGCCGAGGGCTGAGACCAGGAGCGTGCTTCTCCTTCCAGATTGATCAGGTTCAGGCAGTAAAAAAGATAGATGCTTTTCCAGAAACTGTCCCGATTGAATCCGCCGTACTCGAGTATGCCGTCTGTTGTCCGTTCGCTGTTGATAGCCTCATACACCTCCTTCTCTTCTTCCGTAAGCTGGAGGGAAAAGGACCTGTCGTACGGCTTCGGTGTACGGGTCTCGAGATAGGCCTTCAGGTTGGGATCGTATTTCATGCGCCGGATCCCATCCTCGATCAGGCTCGGGGTGGGGATCTTGACATCGAACGTCTCCCCTTCGAAAGGAGAACCCTCGCGGAACTTAAAGCTCGCCCCGAATACCGAGAACAAGTTCAAGGTGATCTCGCGGAACTGGTACATGAGCCCCTCGATCAGACTCTCCTGCGTGATGTGGCCTCCGGAGATCAACTCTTCTCCAATCGTCCTTTTCGGCATGATGAATTCGTCGATCCGGCTGTAGAGTTCGTTGGATAGCTTGCCCATGCGGAACAGGACCTCTCCGATCAGCTCAGAGGGTTGATTGGTTCGGGCATAGACCAGGTCGCCGCCCTGAAAGTAAAGATGCTTCCTCGTGTTTCCATGCTGAAAATAAAGCTGACCTACCTTCTTCCCCAGGTAGATGTCTTTGAGGTAAAGGCCGATATGATCCATTGTCTTCTGTGCTTTTTTCTTTCCGCCGTTTCTCTATTTATATATAATGTGGCCCATTTAATCAAATCTTTCTACACTCGAGGGAAAGGATAACTCCTGGGGTTCCCTTTAGGAACATTGCAGTTCAACATATAGATCGGCATTTTTTATGAATGGTCCAGGAAGAGTTAGTCGCAGATGTCTGGATTGAAAAGAAAAGGGGAATGTGATAATTTTCCACACATGAAAGTCGCCTTGGCTCAGACCGCACCCCATCTGGGGAATCTGGAAAAAAACTTCCAACAGCACACAGCGCTGATTGAAAAGGCGAGATCGGCCGGTGTGGACCTCTTGATCTTCCCGGAATTGAGCCTGACCGGCTACACCCTGCAGGACATGACCCAGGAGGTGGCCCTCCAGATCGATACAGCTCCCCTGCTGGACGAATTCCGCAGCATGAGCCGGGAGATCTCCCTCGTGCTCGGATTCGTAGAGGAGAAGGAGAGGGGGCTGTTTTTCAATTCCGCCGCCTATTTTACAGAAGGAGAGCTGCGCCACGTGCACCGCAAGGTCTACCTGCCCACCTATGGCATGTTCGAAGAGGCCAAATTTTTCGCACAGGGGAAAAACTTCCATACATTCGACACTCCTTTTGCCCGGACAGGATTGATGATCTGCTACGACTTCCTGCATTATGGCGCCTGCTACCTCCATTTCGCCGGGGGGGCGGACATGTTCATCGTGCTCAGCGCAGCGCCAGGCCGCGGTTTCACCGAGGGAGACACCTACGCCACCAGCCACATGTGGGAGCTCATGGGCGAGACCATATCCCGCTTCTCGACAGCCTTTGTGATCTACTGCAACCGGGTCGGATTCGAGGACGGCAAGGCCTTTGCCGGGGGGTCTTTCATCTTCAGCCCCGGGGGAGAACTGCTGGCGCAGGCCTCATACACCGAGGAAGAGCTCCTGATCCAGGACATTGACCTGGACTCGATACAAACCTGGCGCAAAAAGCTGCCCTACCGGCGGGATAACAAGCCGGAAATCGTCCTGGAGGCCTTGAAGCGTGTTGTGAGCCGCTATGAAGATTAATACCTCGTTCGTGGACAAGGTCCTCACCCGTTTCATCCGAACGGAGCTGTCCAGGTTCGGATATGAGAACGGAATCCTGGGCCTCTCAGGAGGGATCGATTCGACGGTGTCCGCCTTTCTCAGTGCCCGCGCCCTGGGCCCGGATCACGTGATCGGCTTGATCATGCCCTACGGGGATGCCTTTCATAGAGACACCGATGATGCCCGGACCGTAGCTGCGATCCTGGGCATCGGCACACAGCTCATCGACATATCCCCTTCCGTCGATGCCTACTATTCTCGATTCGCGACTGACAACCGGGTGCTCAAGGGAAACAAGATGGCCCGGGAGAGAATGTCCATCCTGTATGACTTCTCGGAAAGGGAGAAGGCGCTGATCATCGGGACCAGCAACAAGACCGAACTCCTGTTGGGATACGGCACTCTGCACGGTGATATGGCCTGCGCCATCAATCCTCTGGGCGACCTGTACAAGACCCAGGTTCGGGCGCTGGGCCGGTATCTGGAAGTCCCGGACCAGATCCTGGACAAGGCACCCACAGCCGGATTGTGGGATGGGCAGACCGATGAGCAGGAGCTGGGGCTCCCCTACCACGAGATCGACGAGATCCTGTATCATATGATCGATAAACGGATACCAAGGCAGGAGCTGCTTTCCCGAGGATTCGAGGAAGCCAAGGTGGATAGGCTGATCCGCATGATCAGGGGCTCAGAG
>JBGUED010000199.1:0-5338 GCA_041821525.1 Candidatus Aminicenantaceae bacterium
GTAGCTGGAGTTGATGGTGTCTTCGTCCTCGCCTTCAGCGGCGCGGCCTTCGATATAGTCATCGACGCCCGGGCCGGACATCCGGCCCTGGTGGCATTCGCTGCACAGGGCCTCGGGGCCCAGGCCTTCGACCACCACTCCCGAGGGAAACTCCACATCGGTGTGGTTCCTCAGGGTGCCGCTGTCCGGGTCTGTATGGCAGGCTTGGCACGTGATGCCTTCCTGCTCGGGGTGGACTGCTTTGGTGGCCCCGTCGTTTTCGATAAAGTACACATAGCCTTCAGAGGCGTGGCACTTGGAACAGCTGGCTTGGACCTCCCCGTCCTCGTCCCAGTGGCGGAAGGCCTCGCCCTCCGCATTCGCATGGCCGGAGTGGGCCCAGAGCGCCTCGATGTGGGACTTGATCGACTGGGTGGTCATCTGTTGGGTGGTGCCGGTCGTGACCAGAACGAACGCGAACGCGGCCACGATGACAATGGAACCGATTATATGAGGTTTTTTGATCATAGTTTCATCCTCCTTTATTGCCATTTATAGCCGAAGTTGAGCTCAAGGATATTGGCTGAATAGTCGTTGAACCCGGACATGTCTTCTTCGAACTTGATGTAGCGGTAGGCGACTTCGCCGAACATGCCGTAGGGGAAGTCGTACTGCAGGAACGCCTTGATCATGTTGCGGTCTATATTCCAGAACCCGCGGTTCCAGTACATGTTGGCATAGGCGCCGATTCGGCCCAGTTCGCTGATATTGAACTTGATGGAGGCATCCAGGATGTTGGACTTGCCTTCGTAGTCGATCGGCCACATGAAGGTGTTCTCGGCTCCGGCCCATCCGGGAGGAGAGGTCACGGTGCGGTCGGCCATGTGCTTCTGCTCGACGTAGCCGTAGCCGGCGAAGAGCGAGAGGGTCTCGCCTTGGTAGCCGCCGCGGAGGTTCAGGTGCAGCCGGGTGGATTCCCAGGGTTCGCCGTCCAGAAGCTCGTTCTTGCTGCTCCGGTAGTTGAGGAGTCCCGAGAAGTAGACCTGATCGAGATTGACCCGGGCTGTGGCCCGGAAGCGGTTGAATTTGGAGGGGGAGATCATGGTGTAGGGATCCGTGAAGTCACCGTACTGATAATCCAGGTTAAGCCGGAACACGCGCTTCACAGCCCAATTAAGGCTTCCAAACAGGCCGTTATGGCGGGTCTGGTCTTCATACAGGAAGGTCTGCAGGTTCTCCAGCTTCCGTTCCTCGAAGCGGTATCCGCCGGTCACGGTGAAGCCGGGAGTGGCCTGGTACTGGAGACCGGCGTCCACACCCAGGGTGTCGTAGCCGAAATCCTGATCCATTTTATCGCCGTCCACGGTCATGAAGCCTTCCTGCTTGAAAGTGTTGTTGCGGATGGCGCCGACCAGGGCGAACTTGTTGCTCAGCAGATAGGTCAAGTCCAGATCCAGCAGGTTCATCTTGCGCTGGAACTCGCCGGTGCCGCTGCTCGTGTACTCGAAGGGCCGGTTGTTGTAGTCGGTGCCGGCCGCTTCCTCGTCGTATGAAAGGGTCATGTCCATGTCGCTCAGGTGGGCCACGCCCTTGATGAGCAGCCCGCCGATAGGCCGGGCATTGAGCCGGAAGATGTGGTTGTAGGTCTTGAATTCATAGGGCTGGTTCTGCGTCATGTAGCGCATATCTGAAGGGTAACGAGCCCCGTCACCGCCGTCTTCGTAGCCGGGCAGAAAGAATCCGAAGTCGTTCTCGTAGTCCTGGATCCTTTCTTCGAACAGGAGGGACCAACCCTTCCAGTTGACATCCACGCCCACTGCGACCTCACGGTTGGTCTCGCTGACGGGCTTGTCGAACTCGAACTCGGTGCGGTTGATGTCGAGTGTTGTGGTCGACGCTCCCTGCTTGGTGTAGCTGTTGAAGTCCGCGTAGACCTGGACGTTCTGTCCCAGGCGGACCTTCAGCGAGCCGCTGTCCGAGACCCGGTCGAAATCGAAGCTGTGATAGTCGTATAGGGTGTCTTGGCTGATCTCGTAATTGTCGCTGTAGAAGTAGGTGGACTTGCGGCGTGCCCACGAGAACTTGTACTTGTTGAATTTCTGCAGGGACACGTCGAACGTCTGGAAGGGCTCATCGCCCAGGTTTCGGACGTTGATATCGAGGCGGTCGAAGAGGTTCTGTAGCGCTTCCGTGGGCGTGTAGTGCAGCGTGAACTCGGGGAGGTAGCCGCCTTGATTGAGGTTGTAGTCCTGTTTGTAGCGGTCCATGGAACCCGTGGTGTCCAGGAATCTATATCCCAGCTTGATGGTGCCCTTAACATTCTGGGTTTCAGCCCAGACGGATGAGGACACGGCCAATACCAGGATCATACCCAATGTTATCAGTATTTTCTGTATTCGCATTTGTGTCCTCCTATTTCAAAAAGATCTTGCTCAGGTTGGAACCGTGGATGGTGGCGTGACAGGTAGTGCAGTTGCTGGAGTAGGAATCGAAGCGGGCGTGCCAGGATGGCGCGGCCCCGTGGCAGCTGAAGCAGAGGTCAGCGATGCTGTGTTGGGTTAGCATATGGCGGTTGGGTGAGCCGTGCACCTCATGGCATGCTGTGCAGCCCTCGATGCGTGAGGCATCGTGCTCGTACAAGAAGGGCCCACCCTTGTCGGTGTGGCACTTGAGACAGGCTTCGTGCTTGAAGCCGCCCAGCCTACCCCGGGCAGAGGGCTCATGGGGATCATGGCAAGTAGAACAGGTCATGATGCCTTCCTGCAGACGGTGGCGCTCGTTGAGCTGGAACTGGGTCGTGATGTCCTCATGGCACTTGTTGCAGGTCTTCACTTCCATGGCCGGAGTGGCGCCGTGGCTGTGGACACTGTGGCAGGTCGTGCAGTCCAGGGCTCCCTTGGCATGGGGGCTTGCCATGTAGCGGGGATGAGTCTTGCCGTGGCATGTCAGACACTTGTCGGTTTTAGCGTTAGGCAGGTCGGTGTCCCGGAATGCAAAGATGTTGGGACCGCCGCCTTCCTCCAGATGTGTGTCCGCATCCCCGTGGCAGGCTGTACAGCTGCCGCCGGCTGCGTGAGAAATGGTGGCAAAGGCCTTAACCACGTCCTCATGGCAGTCTGCGCAGGCCTCGATGTCCTGATCCTGGTAAACGGGACTGGCCGCCGCCGTGACGACGAGGAGTCCTCCTACCAGGAGAGCGAAGACAAAGACCTGCAGGATGGGGATCTGTGCGAAGGGTGTTCTTAGTTTGTGCAACATAGACCTCCTCTTCCTGAGTTTTATGTTTGGAGAGATGTATCGTTATCCCGGACCATCCTGAGGATGGAGCGGATTTGTTCAGGCTCGAAGGGCTTTCCCACGATCCGGAAAACCTCGATTCCCTGCAGGCGGGATTCGATCTGGCCGCTCGGCAGGGCCGAGAGGATGATTACAGCCGCCTTGGGGCGGATGATCCGCAGGCTTTTCAGCAGCTCGGCTGCATCGGAATCCTCCAGCTCGAAATCGGCAAAGACCACATCATAGTCTGTGGCCCGGGCGTGATTCAAAGCCTCTTCTTCGTTGCATGCCTCATCGACCTGGTGCCCATCCTGAGTGAAGATCTCCTTGAGAGACCAGCGGATGAGCTTATCGTCGTCGATGATCAGTGCCTTGAGCATACAATTTCTCCAATATCAAATAGGGAAACAGCAATATCCGTGCCAAAGTGGATAAATACTGACAAAATAGATTAACTTATTGTTATTAAATAAGTTATAAAAAATAAAGAAACCAGAAAAAGGCTCACGCTTTTCTGGAGTGGGGGATATGACCGGGAAGTGGGGGATATGACCCACTTTTAGGGAATCAGGCTGAGTCCATCCAGTCGTCATCCTGGAGGTCCCATTTCTGGATCTTATACCGCAGAGTATCCCGCGTGATCCCCAGGATCCTGGCCGCCTGGGACTTGTTGCCCGAAGCCTTTTTCAGGGCCTTGATCAGAAGCTCACGCTCCATATCTTCCAGGTTCATCGTGGTTCCTTGGTCGTTACGCGCACCGGGGGCGTGGCTGTTGGTTAAGGTCGCTGCTCCGGGCATGTTCGGCCGAAACGGCAAATATGAGGTTGTGATGTACGGTCCCTTCTCAAAGATCATGGCCCGCTCCAACGCGTTCTTCAACTCACGCACATTCCCGGGCCAGAGGTAATCCAGGAACATCCTCTCGGCTTTCTTGTTCATGCCCCTGATAGTCTTTCGAAACTTGAGGTTGTATTCCTCGATGAAGTAGCGGCTCAGGGGCAGGATGTCATCCATCCGATCCCGCAGGGGCGGGATGTAGATGGGGCAGACGTTCAGCCGGAAAAAAAGATCGCGGCGGAATGCTCCTTCCAGCGAAGTGGCTTCCAGATCCTGGTTGGTGGCCGCGATCACCCGGAGGTCCACTTCGATGTCCCGGAGCCCTCCCACCCGCTTGAAGGTCTGGACCTCCAGGAAGCGCAGCAGCTTGGCCTGGAGAGGGAGGCTGAGCGTACTGATCTCGTCCAGGAACAGCGTGCCGGAGTGGGCCAGCTCCGCCAGTCCTTTTTTCTGTTGCTTGGCGTCGGTAAACGCTCCCTTCTCGTATCCGAACAGCTCGCTCTCCAGCAGGTTCTCCGGGATGGCGGAACAGTTGATCACGAGATAGGGCCCGGCTGTGCGGCGGCTGTAATGATGGATGGCCTGGGCCAGGAGGTCTTTGCCTGTGCCGCTTTCCCCCTGCAGCAGTACGATGGCGGTCTCGCTCTCCGCTATGGTCCGGGTGATCTGCATGACCTCGCGCATGGCCGGATCCGCAGCCACGATCTTTCCGGGAGTGGACCGCTCCTGTTCCTTTTCCTTATAATAGGCGACTTTTTGCTTGAGCGAAACGGTCTCCAGCGCGTTCTGGATGGTGTTCTGAAGCTTCAGGAAATTGATGGGCTTGGTGATGAAGTCATAGGCCCCGCTGCGCATGGCGCTCACAGCCTCATCGATGGAGCCGTAGGCCGTGACCATCACCACCGGGAGCTCGGGCAAGGCGTTCTTGAACTGCTTGAGGAGCTCCGTTCCTTTCTCATCCGGAAGGTTGACGTCCAGGATCACCAGGTCCGGCGTTTCCTGCTGAAAGACCTGACGGGCTTGCTTGCCGTCCTCGGCTTCGACAACGTCCAGGTTCCATTCGTTCAGCTTCTGACGCACACTCCAGCGGATGAGCTTTTCATCGTCTACGACCAGGATATGCGACGTTTTTTCTGTCATGGTAATAAATCCGGTTTGATTTTTCTAATTTAGGACACGGATAGGCGCCGGGGTTGACGATCTTGCCCGAAGCGTCAAAAATTCGGGCCCCGGGCTGTTGAATGTT
>JBGUED010000200.1:0-5301 GCA_041821525.1 Candidatus Aminicenantaceae bacterium
GGCTGCCGATCTTGAAGTCTGTGTGATAGTTCAGGAGCAGGGCCTCCTTCTCGATCTGGACTACCAGTTCACGGGTCGGCACGATGACCAGGGCCATCTTGTTCTGGGGCGTGTCGTCGCGGAGCATGCGCTCCAGCAGGGTCACCAGGAACGCGGCGGTTTTCCCGGTACCGGTCTGGGACTGGACGGTCACGTCCCGTCCCTGGAGGGTTTCGGCCAGTGTCAATTCCTGCACGGCCGTCATATCCTGATAGCCACGGTCTGCGATCGCCTGCTGGAGGCGAGGCCGGAGATCTAATTCTTTAAATTTCATGCTGTTACCTTATTTTTATGATTAAACATGAGGAGTTGAATGTCAGAGGAAGTTACTGTTTTGAAGGGAAGATCGTTCGCAAAGACGGATTCCTACCAGATGTTTGATACGGTATTATACTCCAAAATAGGGGCAGGATGCAACCCGGGGGGATTTCTTGCGTAATACAAGAAGAGGAGAGATCCCACGCAGTACTCATTTGCTGGCATGATCATAACGTTTTATGGCGATAGATGAAAGGAGTTCTTCACATGAAATCCGCGTATCCTGCCACAGCCGGTATTTTGATCGCACTCGCCTTTCTCACACTGCCCCTGGGAGCAGCATCACGTTCTCTGGAGAGAGAGCAGGATTCGTCTGATCGTAAAATCCAGAACTACACTGTCCTCCCCGCCACATCGGAGATCAAGGTCGACGGGATCCTGGATGAGCCGGCGTGGGCCGACGCTGCATCCGGCGACCTTCCTTACGAATGGCTGCCCGGTGACAACATTCCCGCCCCGGTGGACAGCGAATTCCTCATCACCTTCAGCGCCCAGCATCTGTACATCGCCATGCGCTGCTACGATCCGGAGCCGGAAAAGATCCGCGCTCACCTCATGGACAGGGACGCCATGGAGAAGTTCATCCAGGATGACCACGTGAGCATCCTGATCGATTCTTTCAATGACGAGCGGAGAGGCTTCCAGTTCCGAGTCAATCCCCTCGGCGTGCAGGCTGATGCGAACTTCAGTGAACTGGAGGGATACGAAGATTTCTCCTGGGATGCGATCTGGGAATCGGCCGGTTCTATAACGGAGTGGGGTTGGGCCTTCGAGATCGCCATCCCCTTCAACCAGCTGCGCTTTCCCTCCGGAGATGCGGTCCAGACCTGGGGATTTTCTGCCGAGAGGTCCTATCCGCGCAGTGTGCGCCACCGCATGATCTCGCACCCGCGGGACCGGAATCAGGCCTGCCTCCTCTGCCAGATGAACAAGATCACCGGATTCCAGGGGATGAAGACGGGCTGGAACCTGGAACTCGATCCGACGCTCACAGCCAACCGGACCGATACTCGCCCTGAGTTTCCGGATGGCCCCCTGCAGAAGGACAAACAGACCATAGAGCCCGGGCTGACAATGCGCTGGGGAGTCACGTCCAACCTGATCCTCAATGCCGCGATCAATCCGGACTTTTCCCAGGTCGAGGCCGACGTGGCCCAGCTGGCTGTCAACACTCGATTTGCCCTCCGTTACCCGGAAAAGCGGCCCTTCTTCTTGGAGGCTGCTGATTTTTTTCTGACTCCGGTAGAGGCGGTGTTCACGCGCACTGTGGCCGATCCTGACGGCGGCTTGAAGTTCACCGGAAAGATCGGGAAAAACGCCATCGGAGTCTTTGGCGCCTACGACCAAGTCAACAACCTCCTTTTCCCGTCCAACCAGGGCTCTCAACAGGCCTCGTTGAATCAGAATGTCCCCAGCGGCGTATTCCGGTACCGGAGGGATGTAGCAGAGGGCTCTGCCCTGGGAGTGCTCTACACCGGCCGCCAGAGCGGAGATTATTTTAATCATGCGGTTGGTATGGATGGATTCTTCCGCCTCTCGCGTACCAAGACCCTGAGCTTCCAGTACCTCCACTCCGAGACCGAATATACCAAGGAAGTAGCCGACGAATACGGCCAAGAGCAGGGCCGCTTCGGGGGGGATGCCATCGAGGCCAGCCTGAATCACCAGGGGCGGGACTGGATCTACAGTCTGGGCTATCGTGACTTTTCCCCCGGTTTCCGGGCGGATTACGGTTATGTCCCTCGGGTGGATATCCGCCGGGGATTCGCATCCCTGAACCGTCTCTTTTGGGGGGAACGCGGAGACTGGTACACCCGTCTGATGGCGGCCGTGAACGCGGAGGTGGTCTATGATCACTCTGGAAAGCTGACGGACGGGAATGTGGAGGTCATGGGCCAGTACACGGGCCCTTTGCAGTCCATGGCCTTCCTGTCTTACACGTGGAGAAGGGAATATTATGCCGGTAAGGACTATGACCTCAACCAGGGCATGCTGCTGGGAGAGATCAAGCCCTTGAGTGGCCTGAGGTTCACCGCCCTGGGCGTCTACGGCGGGACCGTGGACTATGCCAACGCCCGGGAGGCCCGGCAGCTGGTGCTGGCCCCTCTCCTGGGTTTCAGCCTGGGGCGGCACATCGAGATCAACCTTCAGCAAAGCTTTCAGAGGATGTCGGCGGAAGGAAAGAAGATCTATACGGCCAACCTCCTCCAGGGCCGCTTCATCTACAACTTCACTGTCCGGTCCTTCGTGCGTCTGATCCTGCAGTACCTGGATCTGTCGCGGGATCAGGACATGTATGTTTTTCCGGTGTCGGAAAAAACGCAGACCCTGTTCACACAGTTTCTCTTTTCCTACAAGCTCAATCCCCAGACCGTGGTGTTCGTGGGTTACTCCGACAACTATCTAGGCCAGGTAGATGTGGACCTGACCCAGCTCGACCGCACTTTTTTTGTGAAGATCGGCTACGCGTGGACCCGGTAGCCCTTTACTCGCAGTAGACACGCACTTTTTCTTTGCCATCGACCTTTACGGCGAGGTCGTTGAGGTGGACGATCAGCTCCCGCCTCGCTTCTGGAGGCAGAGCGAACTCCCCCTCGATCACGGGAATCTCCTCCCCTCTGCTGCTGAGGCAACAGGGAGAACCGAGAAAAAAAGTAAAAATTCGCGGATCTTTGCGGCAACCCTTTGAGAGAGGGCTGCATCTTTACCCATGAAGGAAAAAACTGTGAGCCTTGCCCTGACGATCACCCCAAGCCTTGACCAGACCGGTTGTGCTACAATAGGCCGCATGATGTCACGTGCGAGCAGGAACGGGGAACAGAAGGTCGACCAAGCACAGGAGGCAGTCTCGTCATCCGGTTTCCCTCTGGAGTGGGTGAGGCGCAGCCGTGAAGGGGATAGTCAGGCTATGGAGCAGCTGTACGGGCGCTTCAAGACGTCCTTCTTCGGACTGGCCTACCGCTACACGTACAACGCTACTGCTGCAGAGGATATCCTGCAGGACATCTTCATCAAGATATTCACACATATCCATGAACTGGACAATGATGAGGCCTTTATCGGGTGGGCCTACCGCATCGCGGTCAACACCTGCCTGAGTCATCTGAGGAGCCACAAGAACATCCAGGGAAAAATGGTGCCCTTCGATGTGGTGGAAGGCATGGCGCAGAGTAAGGCGGCCCCCGATCATGAACGGATGTTCGACAGGACCATGGAGGAGGCGCTCCAGGACCTGTCCACGAAGCTGAGGAGCGTCTTTGTTCTGCATGACATCCAGGGTTTCAAACACGAAGAGGTCGCCCAGATCCTGGGCTGCTCCGCAGGGACATCCAAGTCCCAGCTGTTCAAGGCCCGGATGAAGATCCGCCAACGCCTTCAAAAGAAAAGACTGGTGTGAAGGAGAAGACAATGCGCTGCTCAACAGCACAAAAATGGGTCAGTCAATACATAGACGGCGACCTGGACTCCAAGCGTCAGGCTCTGCTGAAAAAGCATACGGACGGATGCCAGGACTGCCGGAAGCTGATGCAGGACTTCCACGAGATCGTCGGGCATGCCGGGGACATCTCGGATCCTCCTCCCCGGGATACGACCTGGGGAAGGATCCAGGCGCGCCTGGAACAGGCCCAGGGCGGGCAGCAGGTGCCGGCCTATACCGGGCGCGAGCGCCGCATTGTCCCGCGCTGGGGCTATGCCCTGGCCGCTGCGTTGCTGCTGGTCGCCGTGGGAGCAGTCACGCTGGGGCCTCGGCTCATGAGAAGCGGGCCCATGCTCGCGGAGCTCGACCGCCAGCAGTACACACTGACCAAGCTGGAAGAGGCGGAGGTTCACTACCAGAAGGCCATCAAGGCACTGGCAGAGGCCGTGTCGGCCCAGGGCGAACAGATCGATCCCAAGCTGGCCGAGGTCTTCAAAACCAACCTTGATATCGTGAACGCCTCGATCGCCGACTGCAAACTGGCCGTCATGAGCCATCCCGAAGACCTCGATTCACGGCGCTTTCTCTTGGCCGCCTACAAAAAGAAGGCGGACCTTTACAATATATGGATGAATGTTCAGGATGAATCTTCCCCTCTGGGGAGTTTTGGAAACACCTTATAACTAGGGAGGCAAGTCATGTATAGCAAGAAAACCATCTTATCGGTTCTTAGTGTGTTGCTGGTCCTGGGGCTGGTCCTGGGAGCCAGCCCGATTCGCGATGACGACACGGAGCGGTACGAGGAAAATTTCGAGAAGAGCGTATCCCTGGCGCGGGACGGCAAGATCATCCTGCGCAATATTTCCGGCGATATCGAGGTCAAGGTCTGGGACAAGGCTGAGGTGCAGATCCAGGCGCTCAAGGTCTCCCGCACCGACTCCGAGGAACTGGCCAAGAAGAATTTCGAGAAGGTCACCATCGAAGTGACACAGGATGGAGACACCCTGAAGATCGAGACCAAGCGGGACAAGGACTATTTCCGTAAGGGCAGCAACAAGAAGAACGTCTCCATAGATTTCTGGCTGATCATCCCCTCCGGGGCCGCCGCCGACATGAAATCCGTGAGCGGCGACATCGTGATGGAGGATATCGGGAACGATACCAGGGCCGCTACCGTGAGTGGAGATATCGACATGACTGGAGTCGCGGGCTCCTTGAAGGCCTATGCTGTGAGCGGAGACCTGACCGTCACCGGTGTACAGGAGGGTGTTGACTGTGAGACGGTCAGCGGGGAACTCAAGATCCGCAGCGTGAAGGGCGGCGCTGATCTCAAGACCGTGTCCGGAGACATCCTGCTGGAAAACAGCGAGGGGGATGTGGAAGCCGAGGTCGTGAGTGGAGATATCGATCTGATCGACATCTCCGGTGCCGAAGAAGTCATGTCCAAGTCCGTGAGCGGGTCCGTCAAGTTTGTGGGAGGCCTCAGCAAGGGCGGTTCCTACAACTTCAGTGTCTTGAACGGGGAT
>JBGUED010000201.1:0-5286 GCA_041821525.1 Candidatus Aminicenantaceae bacterium
GATCCCGCTGGCTCCCTTGCACAATCCGGCCAATCTGACCGGGATCGAGGTGACGTTCGCACGTATGCCGGAAACTCCTCAGGTGGCGGTATTTGACACCGCCTTCCACCAGACCATCCCGCCCCATGCCCACCAATATGCCCTGCCCCGTGAACTGGCAGCGACACACTCCGTTCGCCGCTTCGGATTTCACGGGACATCCCACCAGTACGTGACCAGGGCTGCCGCTGAATTTTTGGGGAAGCTCCACAAGGACGTGAACCTGATCACCTGTCACCTGGGGAACGGGGCCAGCGTGTGCGCGGTCCGAGGCGGCTGCAGCATCGACACTTCCATGGGCATGACCCCGCTGGAGGGCCTCATCATGGGCACGCGATCCGGCGACATCGATCCCGGGATTATCTTCTACCTGGGCCGCAAGGCCCGCATGTCGCTCGACCAGCTGGATGCCCTGCTTAATAAGCGCAGTGGGATGAAAGGCCTATGCGGAGTCAACGACATGCGGGAGATCGAGGACATGGCCCGGGACGGCGACCAGCGCGCCCGGCTGGCGCTCGACATGTACGGCTACCGCCTCAAGAAGTACATCGGGATGTACAGCGCGGCCCTGGGCCGGGTCGACGCTCTGGTCTTCACAGCCGGCATCGGCGAAAAATCACCGCTGGTGCGCGCTCTGGCCTGCGCCGACCTGGACAACCTGGGGATCCGCCTCGATGCGGAGAAGAACGAGGCAAAGGCCAAGGAGATCCGCGAGATCCAGGCACCGGGGAGTGCGGTCAAGGTCCTGGTGGTTCCCACCAATGAGGAGCTGGAGATCGCACAGCAGGCTTTTGCGTGTATAGACGCGAACTGCTGAGCCGGTTTGTGTTAGAATAGACCCAAGACCAAGAAGGAGACAATCATGATCGACCTTTCCAAAATCGAAGAGCTTCTGGGAGACGAAGCCCAGGATCTGCTGGCCTTTGACACCCCTAAGATCGCCAAAGAGCGGCTCCATATCCCCGGGCCGGACTGGATAGACCGGTCCTTCGGCCTCAGCGACCGCCCCGTTCCCGTGCTGCGCAGCCTGCAGGCGCTGCTGGGACACGGACGTCTGGCCGGCACCGGGCTACGTGTCCATCCTGCCCGTGGACCAGGGCATCGAGCACTCGGGCGGTGCTTCCTTTGCGCCCAATCCCGATTACTTTGACAGCGAGAAGATCGTCAACCTGGCTATAGAGGGCGGCTGTAACGGCGTGGCTTCCACGCTGGGTGTCCTGGGCAGCGTGGCCCGCAAGTACGCGCACAAGATCCCCTTCATTCTCAAGATCAACCACAACGAGCTGCTCACATACCCCAACACCTTCGATCAGATCTCGTTCGCATCGGTCGAGCAGGCTTTTAACCTGGGAGCCGTGGCTGTGGGCGCCACCATCTACTACGGTTCACTCGAGAGCTCACGGCAGATCCAGGAGGTCAGCGAGGCCTTTCAATATGCGCACGAGCTGGGAATGATGACCATCCTCTGGTGCTACCTGCGGAATCCCTCGTTCAAGGTCGCAGGCCAGGACTATCATGCCAGCGCCGACCTCACGGGGCAGGCCAACCACCTGGGCGTCACCATCCAGGCCGACATCATCAAGCAGAAGCTCCCCACCTCCAATGGCGGATACAAGGCGCTCAACGCCGAGGGCAGCTTCGGCAAGTTCAGCGAGAAGATGTACACCGACTTGAGCAGCGACCACCCTGTCGACCTGACCCGGTATCAGGTGGCCAACCAGTATATGGGCCGGGCCGGCCTGATCAATTCGGGGGGGGCCTCCGGCAAGACCGATCTGGCGGACGCGGTCAAAACGGCCGTCATCAACAAGCGAGCAGGAGGCATGGGGCTCATCAGCGGGCGCAAGGCCTTTCAGAGGCCGATCGCGGACGGAGTGACACTGCTCAACGCCATCCAGGACGTGTACCTGGAGCCGGGCGTGACCATCGCTTAGACCTATTCCGCTCCCCCGATCCGAGACGAGGAGATCCCATGAGTGTGCACCCAGGAGCCGGGAAACCGGCTCCCCCATCCCAGCTGGTCGATGTAGGCCGGCTGGTCGACGCATATTACACAGAAAGCCCTGATCCCGCAGAGGCCGGCCAGCGCGTCGCCTTCGGCACTTCCGGGCATCGCGGGTCTTCGCTCCGGAACAGCTTTAACGAGGCTCACATCCTGGCCATCACCCAGGCGGTCTGTGATCTCCGGAAGAGCCACGGTGTGGACGGGCCCCTCTTCCTGGGCATGGACACGCACGCCCTGTCACCGCCGGCCCTGGACACGGCCCTCGAGGTCCTGGCCGGAAACGGAGTTGCGGTCTGTGTCCAGCCGGGCCGCCGCTTCACGCCTACTCCCCTCATATCCTTTGCCATCCTGGTCTACAATCAGGGGCGGAAAGCCGGCCGGGCCGACGGCATCGTGATCACACCCTCCCACAACCCTCCTGAGGACGGCGGCTTCAAGTACAATCCGCCCGAAGGGGGGCCGGCGGACGCCTCGATTACACAGGCCATAGAGGAGCAGGCCAACGCGATACTTGCTGAAGGTCTGTCTTCCGTAGTCAGGATCCCCCTGGAACGGGCCCGGACGGCGGATACGGTCCAAGAGCATGATTATATCGAGCCCTACGTAGCGGATCTGACAGACGTTCTGGATATGGACATCATCGCCGATGCGGGTCTCAGGATCGGCGCGGACCCCCTGGGGGGTTCTGCCATCGATGTCTGGGATCCCCTGGCAGAACGCTACGGGCTCGATATCGAGGTGGTGAACCGGACGCTGGATCCCACGTTTTCCTTCATGCCCCTGGACAGGGACGGCAGGATCCGTATGGACTGTTCATCGCCTCATGCCATGGCCGGGCTGATCGAGCTCAGGGGCCGCTTTGATATCGCCTTTGGGAACGACACAGACAGCGACCGCCACGGTATCGTCACCCCGAGCGGCGGCCTCATGAATCCCAACCATTTCCTGGCGGCCGGTGTGTGGTATCTGTTCCGGAACCGCCCCCACTGGTCTCAGGATGCGGCGGTGGGCAAGACGCTGGTCTCCAGCGCCATGCTCGACCGGGTCGCCGCGTCTCTGGGCCGGACGGTGTGTGAGGTCCCGGTGGGATTCAAGTGGTTCGTCGACGGGCTGCTGGACGGGTCCTTAGCGTTTTCCGGCGAAGAGAGCGCGGGCGCCTCTTTTGTGCGCAGGAACGGGCGGGTATGGACCACGGACAAGGACGGCATCCTCCTGGACCTCCTGGCCTGTGAGATGACGGCCCGGACTGGAAAGGACCCGTCCGAAATGTACACAGAGCTCGAGAAAAAGTTTGGGCATCCGGCCTACCAACGGATCGACGCTCCCGCCACTCCGGAGCAGAAGGCCGTGCTCAAGGCTCTGACAAAGGAGAGCGTGACGGCCGCAGATCTGGCGGGCGAGCCCATCGAGGCCAGGCTGACACACGCCCCGGGAAACGGAGCTGCCATCGGAGGCCTCAAGGTGGTCACAAAAAACGGATGGTTCGCTGCCCGGCCCTCCGGTACTGAAGACATCTACAAGATCTATGCGGAGAGCTTTCTAAGCGAGGCCCACCTGGAGCGCATCCTGGAAGAGGCACAGGACATCGTATCCGGGGCTTTCCGTATCTCGGGAGCATGAATTTGACTTTCCTGGATTTACCTGGGGAAACAGGCGCGCCGCGCGGTTTTCCTGCAGCCAAGACCGTAAGGGCGAAGAAGCCAGAATCTGGCCCCACGGAGGCCGGAACAGGGGGAGGAAGAAAAAATGAGTGAGGACATGGCCGGATTGGATTTCAGCATAGAGCGCCTGGGGGAGTGCCGCATCCCCTCTCCCATGGCCGGGATCCCCTTTGTCAGCGACAGCGAGCGCCTGCTCTTTCACTCCAGTCTCGGGGATGTGGAGGAAATCCTTAAACAAGGCAAGACGCCTCCTGTCTTCGAGGCTGCCGGGCCCAGGGAAAAGATCTATTTTGATCCCTCCAAGCTCAAGTGTGGGATCGTGACCTGCGGCGGAATCTGTCCCGGTCTCAACGACGTCATCCGTGCCATCGTGATGAGTCTGACCTACCACTACCGGGTCGAGCACATCTTCGGATTCCGCTATGGCTTCGAGGGCCTGTCCCCCCAATACGGCCACACTCCCCTGGAGCTGACCCCGGATGTGGTCAAGGACATCCACAAGCAAGGCGGAACCCTGCTGGGATCGTCCCGCGGTCCCCAGGACGTGGGTGAGATGGTCGACACCCTGGAGCGGATGAACGTGCGGCTGCTCTTCACCATCGGCGGAGACGGCACCTTCAAGGGCTCCCAGGCGATCGCGCAGGAGATCGCCCGCCGCGGGATCAAGATCGGGGTGGTGGGGATCCCCAAGACCATTGACAATGACATCTCCTTTGTGGAGCAGTCTTTCGGATTCGACACGGCCGTCGGGGAATCGCGGACCGCGATCTATTCGGCCCACACCGAGGCGCGAGGCGTGCGGAACGGCGTGGGCCTGGTCAAGCTCATGGGGCGCTACTCCGGATTCATTGCGGCCTATGCCACGCTGGCTAACAACGACGTGAACTTCTGCCTCATCCCGGAGGTGCCCTTCTCTTTGGAGGCGTTTCTGGTAGCCCTCAAGCGGCGCCTGGAAGCCCGAGGGCACGCCGTCATCGTGGTGGGCGAGGGGGCGGGTCAGGACCTCATGGCCGCCCAGAAGCTGCGGGATGCCTCGGGAAATGTGTTGTTGGCCGATATCGGCGTGTTCCTGCGGGACCGCATCAAGGAGTATTTCCAGCAGGCAGGCCTGGATGTCGGTCTCAAGTACATCGATCCCAGCTACACCATCCGCAGCGTGCCTGCCAATCCCAAGGACTCGGCGTTCTGTCTGCTCCTGGGGCACAATGCCTCCCATGCCGGCCTGGCCGGCCGCACCAACATGCTGGTGGGGTACTGGAAGCACCGCTACACCCATGTCCCTATCCCCCTGGCCGTATCCAGACGGAAACAGATCGATCCCGGCAGCCGCCTGTGGAGCGACGTGATATCCTGCACCGGCCAACCCAAGGAGCTTGTGTGAGGCGCAGGGAGATATCAGCTGTATAAACAACAGGACAGGAAAGGGAGAGGCTGACATGACTGAGAATGAGCCGCAGCAGCGCGGCGATTTGAGGCGCCTGCGTGAAGATGCCGAGGCCGTGTTCCGGGCCGGGCTGGAGGCCGTGGACCCGATCTGTGCCGTGGTGCGGTATGTGGGCCGCGCCGGCGACACCCTGACCG
>JBGUED010000202.1:0-5280 GCA_041821525.1 Candidatus Aminicenantaceae bacterium
GACCGCCTCCAGGAGGTTCTGGGTTCCGAGCAGATTCGTTTCCAGCGTCTCGCTGGGCCTCTCCCAGGAGTGCCGCACATTGGACACGGCCGCCAGGTGGAAGATCCAGTCGGGCCGTGCCTCCCGGACCAGGGCGGACACTCCCGGGGCCTGCCGCAGGTCCAGCCGGCAGAGGCGGTTCGCGCAGGACAGCCCGGGTGAGCCCGGCTCATGGGGAAAAGAGGTGCCGAAAATGTGATGATCCATCCGATCCAGAGCTTCCAGGAGATGGGCGCCCACAAATCCGGTTGCACCGGTGATGAGGATGCGCCGCGTCAAAGCCTCGCTCTCCAGTACTCAAGCAGATCCAGCAGCGACTGCTCGAAGGGAATGCGGGGCTCCCACCCGGATCTCGAGCGAAACTTGCTGCTGTCGGAGAGCAGGATCATCACGTCCGAAGGACGCAGGCGCAGGGGATCTACCTCGACCCGCACGTCCGCATCGGTTAAGGCCAGGAGCTTGTCCAGGATCTCTTGAGCGGTAAAGGCGATCCCCGACCCGATGTTGTACACCTCTCCGGCTTCGCCCTTCTCCAAGCTCAACCAGTAAGCCCGTACCGTGTCCCGCACATCGGTGAAATCGCGCTTGGCCTCCAGGTTCCCGACAAAGAGGACGGGATCACGCTGTTTTTTTTCGATCTCCACGATCTGTCGGGCGAAATTGGAGCAGATGAACACCTCACCCCTGCGGGGGCCGGTGTGGTTGAATCCGCGGGTTCGCACGACATGCAAGCCATAGCTCTTGAAGTACTGGTATCCCAGGAAGTCCTGGGCCACCTTGCTCACGGCATAGGGGCTGAGGGGCCGGAGAGGATTAGATTCATTCATGGGCACCTCATCCGGAGACACCAGCCCGTACTCTTCGCTGGAACAGGCGATCTGGATGCGAGGGGTGAGCCCCAGGTCGAGCACTGCCTCGAAAAGGTTGATCTGTCCGATGCTGTTGATGGCGAAAGTCTCTCCCGGACACCGCCAGGACGTGGGGACGAAGCTCTGGGCGGCCAGGTGGAAGATGCGGTCCGGCTCGATCTCGGCCAGGGCCTTTTTCAGGGACACCATGTCCTTCAGGTCCGCTTCCAGGAGGTGGATCTGATCCAGGATGTGCTGGATGTTCTCCATCCGGCTGCGCCACCGGACCAGCCCATAGACCTCGGCCTCCGGGTGGTTATCCAGGATGTAGTCCGCCAGGTGGCTCCCTGCAAATCCCGTTATGCCCGTGATCAGTACTCTCATGGGGCCTCCTTTTCTATTCTCTATCCTTGTAATATGCGTCATGGAACTGCCGGAACTCTTCGCTCTGCTCCTTGATCTTATGCCACCATGCCGGATTGTCTTTGTACCACGCCACGGTCGTCTCCAGGCCCCGGGCAAAGGTCTGCTCGGGCCTCCACCCCAGGTCGTGGAGCTTCGTGCATTCCAGGGCGTACCGCCGATCATGTCCCAAGCGGTCCTGGACGAGTGTGATCATTTCTCTGGACTTCCCCAGGATGTCCACGATCCTCTCGGCGACTTCGAGGTTCGGGACCTCGGCATTGGCGCCCACGTTGTAGACCTCCCCGAGTGAGCCCCGCCGGAGGATAAGGTCGATGGCCCGGCAATGGTCCTCCACGTACAACCAGTCCCTGACGTTGGTGCCTTGGCCGTACAGGGGGAGTTTCTTGTCCTCAAGGGCATTGGTGGTGAAGAGCGGGATGAATTTCTCCGGATACTGGTTGGGCCCGTAGTTGTTGCTGGGGCGGATGATGATGATGGGCGTGCCATAGGTCACGACATAGGAATAGCCCAGCCGGTCTGCACCGGCCTTGGAGGCGGCATAGGGCGAGGAGGGATTGAGGGGATCATCCTCGGAGAAGAAGCCCTGGTCCCGGCTGCCATACACCTCGTCGGTCGACACGTGCAGAAAGACCTCGATCTCTGCCTGGCGCAGAGCCTCGAACAGGATGAAGCTCCCGTAGACATCGGTGAGCACGAACTCCCCGGCATCCACGATGGACCGGTCCACGTGTGTCTCGGCGGCCAGATGGACCACCATGTCGGCCCGATCAAAAAGCGGGGCAACCGTGTCCCGGTCCCGGATGTCCCCCAGCACAAACTCGTAGCGAGGATCCTTTTCGACGTCCCTCAGGTTGTCCGGGTTGCCCGCGTAGGTCAGCTTATCCAGGTTGATCACTCTACAGTCGGGCTGGCTGCTGAGGAGGAAGTGGATCAGGTTGCTGCCGATAAATCCGGCCCCGCCCGTCACCAGGACCGTCTTCCCAGACAGGCTCCGCTCAGCCATCTTTGCGGCTCCAGTCGTAGGGGATGCTGTTGACATGCGGATCGAGCCGTACCTCATCCGGATCGTCGGGATTGTAGGGTTCGGTGGGACAGTTGACGATGAGGGCTTCCTCGGGGCTGATGCACATCCATCCGTGATAGACCTGGGAGGGGATCTGCACCAGCAGGGGATTGTGGGTCCCGAGATAGAGCTGCGTCACCTCACGGTGTGTGGGAGAATCTTCCCTGGAATCAAAAAGCACCAGCTTGATCATCCCCTGCACGCAGGTGATGTTATCGGTCTGCCGGGTGTGCAGGTGCCAGGCTTTTACCACGCCGGGGTATGTCGTGGTTAGGTACACCTGGCCGAAATTCTGGAACAGGTCGTCATCGCAGCGGAAAATCTCCATCAAACGACCTCTCTCGTCAGGGATGACTTTCAACTGTTTGGTCTTGACGCCTGCAATCATATCCTTCTCCTCTCCCGGAGACCGGTCACTTGAGACCGAGCTCGCTCTTGTGACGTGTGTGGGGCTAGAATCCGAGTCCTCCCAGAAGGTCCATCGACCGCCCGATGTTCCCCAGCTCAAAGGAGAAGCTGAACTGTACCTCGGGCGTATCCCGGTAATAGAATACTCTAAGGTCAGCCCGGAAATCAATACACTGATAATGATAGACGACAGACAGGGCTGAGTACAGCAGCTCGTTCTCCTGGATGTTGTAATCCAGCTGGGCCAGGGTGTCCAGCGACCAGCGGGGGATCTTGATCCCTGTATAGAACCCGATCTGATGCCGCGCAAAGGCCGATTCCTGCCGGTAGGGATCCGAGCTTTTGTACCAGTTGACTCTCAGGAACAGGTTGTCGGTCGGGGCGCCCAGGTTGAGGCTGAGGCGGAGCCGTGAGAACGTGTTCTCGTAGGGATTGTAGCCGGCGGTAAAATACAGGTTGTATCGCGCTGAGGGCATATAGCGGATGCTGCCCTCGAAGTCGGAGGACGACGGGATCTCGCCGTCCACCGTATAGTTTTGAAGGGGGCTCGTGGCCGGATCGAAATAGTATCTCTGGCCCAGAGACAGAGTGACGAGGTCGCGGCTCCCGAGTTCTTCCTTGACCATGAAGCTGTTGGTCATTCCGTAGAACAAATAGTAATCCCGGATAAAGAATCGGGGGGTGATGATACGGTCCGAGGCGGAGACAGGACTGTCATACACGAAGCGCAGTGTAGGCTCCAGGACGTGCTTGAGTTTGGGCTGTCCTTCCTGACCGTAGAACACCTTGACAAAAGTGGGCCCCAGGAGCTCCAGACTTGAAGAATGGTTCTGGGTGAACACGGGCTCGTTCACCACCGTGCTGGTCCCCGGAGCATAGCTTTGGAAGTAATAATCGAGATTGGCGGTGAAGGTGGCATTGACCGACATCCAGGGAATGGAGGTGAAGGGCAGGAACAGCGTGGGCCGGAAGGCAAAACTCTGAGACTTGCGCTGTTCTCCCTTCTCATAGTCTGTATCCCAGCCGTATTCCCAGCTGTTGAAGGAGGTGTTGAAGGAAAAATACAGGGGGGAAAACAGCTTTATGCGGGAGGCGGTGAAGCCCGCCTCCGGCAGGTTGAGTCGGATGATGGAACTGTCTCGATCCCGATAATAGGTCTCGAACCGGGAAACCCGGAAGTTCCAGTTGAAATAGGACCAGGAACGCGAGAGGTAGACCTGCGAGCTCCGGTTGGAGACCGTGGCGCGCTTGAAGTTGTTATCAAACTCCCTCAGAAAATCAAAAGAGCTCTGCCAGTCGACATCGGCGACCAGCCGGAAATCGTAGGGGAGCGGCTGGTTGTGGTTGAAACGGACGATATAGGCGTTCTTGGTATTGTACAGTTCCTCGTCTTTGAACCGGAAGTAGTAGAGCTGGAACTGTCCTCCGATGCCGTGCGGGAAGATGTAGCGGTACTCGGACGCGGCCCCCAGGCCCCGTGCCGAATAGTAGTCCAGGCTGAAGGTGGCGTCCATGTTGCGTCGCATGGCCCAGTAAAAACTCTGCGATAAGGCAAAGCCCTTCTGCCCGTTATAGCCGATGGCGGGCATCAGGAAGCCGGTGGAGCGCTCCTCGTCCAGGGGATAGCGGAAGTAGGGGAGGTAGAAGACCGGGACCTTCTTGAGGTAGAGCACGGAATTCCACATTTCCATGTAATCATCTTTTTTGAAGTTTGCCCTGGAGCTGGTAAACCTCCAACGCGGTGTAGGCTGGCTGCAGGAAGTGAACCAGGCCCGCTCCATGCGATAATGATCCTGATCGATACGCTCGACCCGGTCCGCGGCATAGGTCATGCTGGGCTGAACCTGGCCGTGCACCTTTTCCATGATCCCCTCGGTAGAATCCAGGTTGCCCTGGAGTTCTTCCATAGAGATTGTTTCCCCCGGCAGGTGGAGAGTGACGGGTTCTCCCCGGGCAAGGACGTCCTTGGTTTCGGTGTTGATCTCGACCCACTCGGCAAAGAGCCTGATCTCTTTATACTCGATGCGGACCTTTCCCCAGGCCCGGATGATGTCCCCGACCCGCTCCTCGTGCTCGGCCACGATCTTGATCTCGGACGCGGTAGAAGCGGCCTGGCCGCGTGTCCATCCGGGAGAGAACAGTACGCTCACCACCAGAGCAACGAGCATGCACCGCGCCTTTGACATTAAAAAAACTGTAGCATAAGGCCCGGGTAGAATCAATTCAATCCGACAGGGACTTTGTGCTAGAATGGGATAAGCATGACGGATGAGACTCCCTCGGAACCCAAATGGCGCCGGGTCGCCGAGTTGAGCTCGCTGGGCCTAATGCTGCCCTCTTCCATCGCGGTGGGCCTGTTCTTCGGATACCAGTTGGACAAGCTGCTGAACACGCATCCCTGGATGCTGCTCATATTCCTTCTCCTGGGTATCGCGTCCGGATTTATCAGCCTCTTCCGGGGCATCCGTAAATTCTCGCCCCCATCCAACCCTCCCC
>JBGUED010000203.1:0-5228 GCA_041821525.1 Candidatus Aminicenantaceae bacterium
GCTGCCATCCTGGCGGTCCTTTCCGTGAATCCAGCGATCGGGGGCTACGCGGTCCTGACTGTCGGTGAGCGGATGTTCAGCCCCAACCTGGATGGCAAACTGGATGTTTCAGCGCTGTCTGAGGAAAACAACATGGAGGGGAGGCTGTGGGCGCTCCGCACCGAGGAGGGCCTGGTCCCGCTCATCCCCAACTTCGATCCCCTGGCCGAGGAACCGGATCCCGATATCGAGGTCCGGATCCAGAGCGTGCTGGAGTCGCTGGCCGCTCTGGAGCGGGGGCCCGGGCAGCCGGCGGTCATCCATGGGAACGCCAGATACCGGATGGTCGATGGATTCCTGGACATGACGGAGTTTGCGGGAACGCCCGGCAGCTTCCCTGGCCTGTTCTGGGAGGACGGGGACAGCGTGGAACCGCTGGTATCCGATTTCCACCTGCGGACCATTCAGGCAGTCGCAGGGAGGGAAGAGACCCTCACCGAAGAGCAGGTCCAGCGCCTGCTGGAAAGGCTGGTAGCGGAGGGAGGAGATTATGCTTATATTGCGGGCGGGAGGATCTTCCGGTTGGATGGGACCGGCGGGCTCTCCTCAGCAGGACATGCCGCGGCAGAACCGGTCGCCTGGCCCCTGGCCCATCCCGTGCGCCCTGCCCAGCAGTCCCTGGGCCTCGAGAAGTGCACGGAGTGCCACCGCGAGGGCTCCCCGTTTTTCTTCCGGAAGGTGAACGCCTCCGGACCCCTTGTGACTCAACAGAGAGAGGTGCGGTCGGCGTCGTCCTTCATGGGACTCGACTGGCCGTACCAGAAGCTGTTCGGGCTGTCCTTCCGTGTGCGTCCCCTGCTCAAGGTCGTCCTGGCGGTGGCGGCTGTGTTCCTGGGCATGATCGTGATGATCGTGCTCGTCACGGTATTGGGACGTGCGGTCGGCCTGATCGAGAAGAGGAAATGAGTGCGGCCATGGCATTCCGGATCATCACGCTGGCAGCGCTGCCGGCCGCGGCCCTGGGCCTGGCCTATGTCCGATATAAAAAGAGCGCCTCCTCGGAACCCTTCCTGACTTGGTGGCCGGCACGGCTGATCACTCTGGTCAAGCAGAAGCGCGGGCAGGGGTTGAGGGATTGGAACCAGCAGCACCTGGTGCGCCCCAATCCCCCCCGGCAGCGGTGGATCTTCCTGGGGCTGGTGCTGAGCTTCCTGTATCTAGCCCTGAGCGGTTTCGTATTTGCTCTGTTCTTCACCGGCCCCCTGAGCGGGATCTTCCTCATGGCCCATGTCAGCCTGGGCGGCCTGTTTGCTGTTTGCCTGGCCCTGGCGGTCGTCATCCGCGCCCGGGTGTATGATTTCGGAGACGAGTCCGACCCAAGGGGGGCCCAGGACGGCCGCCTGCTCTTTGTCACTCGTCTGCTCTTCTGGGTCTTTGCAGGCTCCGGCCTGCTGCTGATCGTTACCGCCCTGCTTATGATGCTGCCCTGGTTGGCTCAGCCCGGGCATGCCAGGATCCTGGACCTGCACCGTTACAGCGCACTGATATCCGTCTTGTCTGCCTCGGCCTTTGCGGTCCTCAATCTTGACACTCCCGGCGGCATGGATTGAAGTCCACCTCGCTCCCTCCGGTTTCCCGCTTCAGCCACTCGGCCATGTCTACCGAGTTCGAGCTGCTGCTTCCGGGGGAGGGCACTCCCCATTCTCAGGGGGCGGCCCAGGCAGCCTTTGCCGAGATCGACCGCCTGGAGCGCCTGTTCAGCCGGTTCGATCCCCGCAGCGACATCAGCCGCATCAACCGGCTGCAGCCAGGAGAATCCCTGCGTGTCGGCATCGAGGTTGTCGAATGCCTGGACCTGGCCTTCCGCTTGAGAGGGGAGACCCGCGGCGCCTTTGATGCGGATTACCGGTCTCCTGAAAAACCGGCAGAAAAGAGCCCAGCCCCTGCGGTGCGGGAAGGCTCGTGGGAGGCGGCCTGCCCGGTGGAGCTCGTCCAGTTTTCGGATGGCTTCGAGGTGTCCGTGACCCGGAGCGTGGACCTGGATCTGGGTGGCATCGGCAAGGGGTATGCCCTGGATCAGGTGAAGGATATCCTGGAGGACTGGGAGCATGCGGATGCCCTGCTCCACGCAGGGACAAGCACGGCCCTGGCCTGGGGAGATCCCGCCGGCGGGCAGGGCGAAAACAGCGGATGGCCCGTAGGAGTGGCCGGGCCCTGGGCCGGACCGGAGGTGCCGGGGAGAGTGACCCTGCAGGACCGGGCCCTGAGCGGATCGGGGATCGAGGTCAAGGGCGAACATGTTGTCGACCCGTTGTGCGGCCGCCCCGCCGCCGGCCATCCGGCCGCCTGGGTGTCTCATCCCTTTGCGGCCGCGGCCGATGCACTCTCCACTGCCTTTATGGTCATGCAGACCGCCCAGGTCGAGGATTTCTGCCGGCATCATCCGGAGGTGTGGGCCCTCGTGATTAATGAGCGAAAAAAGTGTACAATATTCAACCGCGGGATCGTGGCTGTCGATACCGCCCGTTAAGAACATGAAAACACGTACACCAGAGCGCGGCACATCAACTCAGCCAAGGAGACCGGCTATGCTTAAGAAGCTCTTATGGGGCCTGCTGGCTCTGTGCATACTCTTTCCCCATGTCCACGCCCTGGGGACGGGGATCAGGGGCACTCAGGAGGAGAAGGAGGTCCTGAAGCTGGAGCTGCCCAAACCCATGTTTGTGGGCACGCCCCGCAACATCCGGAGCTCCAACCTGGAGCGGGTCACCGGGAAAAAGCGCGCATCGTTCTACGTTCCCAAGGGGACGGCACTGCTCTCCCTGGAAAAGGCTGTGACCGGAAGCGACATGGAGCCGATCATCGGCGAAGTGGAATTCGTGACCGACGGGGAGAAGTCGGGTGAGGACGGTTATTATGTTGAATTCGGGCCCGGCGTGCAGTGGGTCCAGATCGATCTGGAGGACTCCTTCGCACTGCAAGCCATCCTCGTATGGCACTTCCACAGTCAAGCACGGGTCTACCGTGATGTGGTCATCCAGGTTTCCGACGACCCGGATTTTGTCTCCGGCGTCAAGACCGTGTTCAACAACGACCATGACAACTCCGCCGGCCTGGGCATAGGCCGCGACAAGGAATACATCGAGGTCAATGAGGGGCGTCTCATCGATCCCAAAGGGGTCGCTGCCCGGTATGTCCGGCTCTACAGCCAGGGCAACACTTCGAACGACATGAATCATTATGTGGAAGTGGAGGTTTACGCCACTCCTGTGAAATGAGCAGAAAGGCCTTTGCTGCCCTCTTTCTGGGGACGCTCGCCCTGTCCCTGATCCTCCGGGTGCCGAGACTGGACCTCCGGCCCATGCATCACGACGAGGCCAACCAGGCGGTCAAGTTCGGCCGGCTGCTGGAAGACGGCGAGTACCGCTACGACCGCGAGGACCATCACGGGCCCAGCCTGTATTACCTCACCCTCCCCTCTGCCTGGCTCAGGGGAGAGGCGACTCTGGCCGAGCTGGACGAGTTCACATTGCGGATAGTCGCTGTGGCCTTTGCTGCGGCGCTGCTGCTGCTGCTCCTGCTGCTGCAGAAGGAGATCGGCCGGGAGACGGTTCTCCTGGCCGGGCTGATCTCCGCTGTTTCCCCGGTCATGGTCTACTACAGTCGGTTCTACATCCAGGAGACGCTTTTTGTGTTCTTCATCCTGGGGTGCATGGTTTTCGGTTGGCGCTTTTTCCAGAAACCGGGAAAGGCCGGGGCAGTGCTTTTCGGTCTTTTTGTGGGCATGACCTATGCTACCAAAGAAACCTGCCTGATCGCGTTCGCTGCCCTGATGGGGGCCTGGCTGCTGGAGCGGATCCTGCTTCGTGAACCCGGCGGCCGGGCAGGGCCGGCCCCGGCGCCCACCCGGGCTCAACTGGCCCTCGCTGCAGGAACGGCCCTCGCTGTTGTCGTGGTCCTGTACTCCTCATTTTTCCGCCACCTCCGGGGACCCCTGGACTCGGTCCTGTCATTCGGCACCTACTTTGCCCGGGCCGGTGATCCGGGCTGGCACGCCCATCCCTGGTACTATTACCTCAAGATGCTGGCATTTTCCCGCTATGGGGCGGGACCTGTCTGGACCGAGGGGGCGGTCCTGCTGTTGGCCGTGGTGGGTGCTGTGGCAGCCTTCGGGGCTGGCAGGCTCCGGATCCGGGAGGGCGGTCCGCGGGCGTTCCTGCGGTTCGTGGCGTTCTACACGCTGCTGTCTGCGCTGGCCTACTCCCTGATCCGGTACAAGACGCCGTGGAACCTGCTGCCCTTTTATCTGGGGATGGTGATCCTGGCCGGTGGGGGCGCCGCCTTTCTGATCAAATCCGCACGTAAACGCTGGCTCCGGGCGGTCATCCTCTATCTCCTGGTAGTGAGCCTCGCACACCTCGGATTCCAGAGCTGGCGCTCCAATTTCCGATACTCCGCCGATCCCCGCAATCCCTATGTCTATGCCCACACCTCGACCGATCTTTTGAGGCTGGTCCAGCGGGTCGAGGACCTGACGCCGCTGCATGCGGACGGCCGCGCCCTGCTGGTCAAGGTAGTGGCCGATTCTTATTCGACCTGGCCGCTGCCCTGGTATCTCCGGAATCTTCCCAACGTCGGATACTGGCAGGAGGCTGCAGATGCCGGAGGGCTCGAAGGAGTGCCCCTGGTGGTGGTGTCCATGGACCAGATGGAGAAGATGGCCCCGCTCCTGGGGGAGCGCTATCAGGTGGAGTTCTATGGGCTGCGCCCCGAGGTCCTCATCGGCCTCTGCATCGAATCGGCTCTGTGGGAGGCCTTCCTCGAGACCCGGAGAAAGAGGGGGCCGTGAAGGAACTCTCGGTCGTGATCCCGGCCCTGGATGAGGCACAGAAGATCCGGCAGGATGTGGAGTCGGCCGCCGCATTTTTCGCCGAAGCAGGGCTGAACGGTGAGATCATCGTGGTGGACGACGGCAGCACGGACGGCACCTCATCGGTCGCCCGGGGCGCCGAAGTGCCTTCCGGCTCAGAGCTGAAGGTCATCCGCCTGGAAGAGAACCAGGGCAAGGGGCAGGCCGTGCGTACCGGTGTGCTGGCCTCCTCTGGAGACGTAGTGCTGTTCGCCGACAGTGGGAACTGCGTGCCTTATGCGAATGCCCTGCCTCAGATCCGCAGGACGAGCAACCGTAGCTGCTGATGGCCAGGTCGACGGTCACTCCAGGCAGAGGCGAGTAAGTGGCATCGGCCACC
>JBGUED010000204.1:0-5203 GCA_041821525.1 Candidatus Aminicenantaceae bacterium
ACCATAGTCGGTGGATGGATAACCGGATCGCTCCTGGTGGCAGCCATTGCAGCCTGGTTCCTGCTGAAGAACCTCCACTTCGATCTAGCCAAGCATCTGCTCAAGGCATCGCTCTGGGTGTTTATCGTAGGGTCCCTCCTCCAGCTCGGACTCGGCCATGCCCACTCGATCCAGGTGACCGAGACCCAGCCGGAAAAGATGGCCGCCTTCGAAGCCCTCTGGGAGACCGAGGAAGGAGCAGACTTTACCGTATTCGGCATCCCCGACGAGAAGGCACAGAAGACCCACTTGGCGATTAAGATCCCCAAGCTTTTAAGCTTCCTCATCCACTTCGATCTCAACGCTCAGGTCCTGGGACTCAATGAGTTTCCCGAAGAGGAGCGCCCTCCTGTCTTCCTGCCCTTTATGTCCTATCACCTCATGATCCTGCTGGGAATGCTTTTCATTCTGCTGTCTGTCATCGGGACCTACCTGTTGTGGCGGAAGAAGGCCTGGTCCACCCGCTGGTACCTGCGCCTGCTTCTGATCTTGTTTCCCCTCCCCCTGCTGGCCAATGAATTCGGCTGGATCGCGGCCGAGGTAGGCAGACAGCCCTGGGCGGTCTACAAAGTACTCAGGACCGCTGATGCCGCCTCCAAAGTAGTCCCGGCCGGGAACATCCTGTTTACGATCATCATGTTCACGGCCGTGTACACCCTGATCGCCATAGTCGGTATCTCGATCATTGTGAAGTTCGTCAAGGCTGGGCCGTCCAAGTCGGCCGAAGCGCTTACACAAGGAGAGGAATGATGGAGACCTGGGATATTTTGCGTAACATCTGGTACATCCTGATCGGTGTCCTGCTGGCTGGGTACTCCATCCTGGACGGATTCGACCTGGGAATCGGGACCCTGGCGCCGTTTCTGGCCAAGGAAAGGAAAGAGAAGAAAGATCTATACAACGCCATCGGCCCCTTCTGGGACGGAAACGAGGTATGGCTGCTGACTGGAGCCGGGGCCCTATTCGCCGCGTTTCCCCATGCCTATGCGACCGTGTTCAGCGGCTTCTATTTGGCCTTGATGCTGGTGCTGCTGGCATTGATCCTGCGCGCCGTGTCCCTTGAGTTCGCCGCACACGATGATGTGAAGCGCAGGGGCTTCTGGGAGCTGCTTTTTAATGTCGGCAGTTTTCTCCCCGCTCTGCTCTTCGGAGTGGCCCTGGGCAACGTGGTCGTGGGAGTTCCCCTGGATACGCAGATGGAGTACACCGGGAACTTCTTCACCCTGCTCCGTCCTCTGCCACTCATCTTCGGTGCCCTGGGGCTCTTTGCCTTCCTGGTTCACGGGAGCACGTTCGCAGCCCTGAAGACCGAGGGAGAGCTGCAGGCCCGGGCCCGTAAGAAGGCCCTGCGCTTTTCCTGGCTCTACATGGTCATGTTTATCCATTCTTTTGTGGTGGTGCTGATCTACATGCCATATGCCCTCAAGCGCCCTTTGGCCTGGGTGTTTGCTGTGCTGGCGGCCGCCTGCTGGGTGTTTCTGAGGCGGGCTGTCCGAGCTGAGAAGGAAGGAAGAGCATTCTTTTTTTCGGCCGCAGGATTTTTGAGCCTGTGGGGCATCATCGGATCGATCCACTACCCCAACCTGGTCAAGGCCAGCAACGGGGACGCCCTCAGTATCACGCTTACCAATGCCTCGTCCAGCCAACTGACTCTCACCGTGATGCTGATCATCGCCCTCATCGGCATGCCCCTGGTCATCGGCTACACTATCTACTCATACAAGGTTTTTAGGGGTAAAGTGCGTCCGGAGGACAGCGTATACTGATTTTCCGGATCCTGCTTCAGCAGCTTTTGGGCTACGTCCTCGACACCGGCCTGGTCGGTGGAAGCCCCATCGTCCGTCCACCCGGTAAGACTCGGGCATTTGTGAGATCCCGCAGTAAAAAGGGCCATTAGAGCCCAGGATGGTTTTCTCATTCGGATTGTTTTACAATGGCTGCAGGAGAAGACACATGCAGCTGCAAAACCTTTATAAAAAGGCCGTATCCATCGGGATCGGCCATGACCAGAGAGGAAAAAAAGAGATCAACCGAATTCTGAAAGAGGAAAAGGAGCGGTTCACCGGGCTCAAACCCGAGGAAAAGAAATTCTATGACCAGGACCGCATCTTCAATCCCTATGCCGACACGCGTATCCTTTACGGCGCCCCGGAGACCGAGGTGCGTAAGGTAATCGTCGGCATAGACATGGAGGTCGGCGAGCTCCTCCTTGCTCACCAGCTCAACAAGAATCCGGGCCGCAAGATCGACCTTGTGATCTCCCATCACCCCGAGGGCTATGCCCTAGCCGGCCTCTATGATGTCATGAAGCTCCAATCCGACCTCCTGGCCCGCTACGGAGTCAATCTCAGCGTGGCGGAGAAGATCATGGAGAAGCGTATCAGCGAGGTAGAGCGCCGCCTCCTACCTGCAAACCACAATCGTGCGGTCGACGCGGCGCGCATCCTGGACATCCCCATGATCTGCATCCACACTCCCGCTGATAACTGCGTGTCCATGTTCCTGACGCGACTTTTTGAAAAAGGCAAGCCCTATCGCTTGAAAGATCTCCTCAAACTGTTGATGGACATCCCGGAGTATAAGAAATCGGCCCAGATGCAGGTTCCCCCCAAGATCGTCAACGGTTCCGACGCCAGCCGCTGCGGAAAGATCTACGTGGACATGACCGGTGGGACCGAAGGATCAAAGGAAGTCTTTGCCAACCTGGCAACCGGAGGCATCAGCACCGTAGTCGGCATGCATTTCAGCGAATCCCACCTTGAGAGTGCTAAAAAAGCCAATCTGAACGTCGTGATTGCGGGTCACATTTCCAGCGATGTGGTCGGGCTCAATGTGCTCTTCGATGAGATCGAGAAAGACAGTAAGCTGGATTTTATCGGCATATCCGGATTCGAGCGCATCCGGCGGAAACTTAAATCGAGCTGATCATGTTTCCCGCCTGTCGGAGCTGGGCGCTTTCCAGCTGAAAAGCAGCACGACCACCGCAATGGCGGCGCCGGAAATTATGTACATGGATCGGAATCCATAGAGATCCGATACCCAACCGAATAGGACTGAACCCCCGGCCATCCCCACATCGAAGAATGTCAGATACAGGCTAATAGCCAGTCCTTTGTTCTCGTGACCCATGCTGTCGATGATGTAGGTGCTCAAAGCTGGAAATATCAGGCCCTGGCCAAGCCCTCCCAGGATACCTGTCAAGACCAGCATCCAGGATGACTGTACCTGGGAGATGAGCACAAGATTAAGGGCGATCAGCCCGGCCGCAGGCAGGATAACCTGTTTCCGGCCGTAGCGATCCGAAAGATCTCCGAAAAAGAGGCGTGTAGCGATGGCAGCGCCGGAAAACGCCACAAAAAACGGCCCCACCCTCTCCAGAGGGATCGATCTCACATATAGGGCGATAAAGTTGACCACGGAAGAACGAACGGCACCGTGGGAGACCGTCATCAGTACAATAATGATGACTGGAAACAGCGCCATGTTCACGATCGACTCGGGAATCCTCAAGCGTTTATCGAGGTTGTTGTCGAGGGGGCGCATCTCCCGGGTCAAAAACATGCAGAGGAATGAAATCCCCAGGAAAATCAGGCTGGCGTTGAAAAGCCAGGGGAAGCCAAATTGCCTGACGATCTCTTCCCCCAGCAGAGGGCCCAGGGCGGCTGACAGCAGGCCGGCTACGCCGATGATACCCATGGACCTGGCCAGCCGGTTAACAGGTGCCAGATCAGAGCAGATGGTGACGGTGGCGGTCATAGAGATTCCCCATCCGATTCCGGTGAGTGCCCGGAGTATGAGGGGGAAGAGCCCGGCATCCCGGATTAGATGAAAGCCGGGTGTCACAAGCATGAGGAGGGCGATACCCAGAAGCGATATCAACCGCCTCCCCTTCAGGTCGATCAGGCGTCCGAAGACCGGCCGCGTGAAAATGGCCATCAGGCTGTGGATCCCCATGATCATGCCAATGCGGCTCCTGCTGACGTGGAGTTGTTCGAAGAACAAGGGAAAAATGAAAAATAGGGTAATGCTCATGAACAGGAAAAAATAGCCTAGCAGGGCCACCATGAATTGGTGGTTCCAGATCGATTCCTGTTTCATCAGCTTTGTTCAGATTTGGATACGAAACGCATCATGATACAAGGAGAAAGGCTGGAATTCCAGCGCTACTTTGAAGAAGGGGGGCTGGCTGTTTGGGTATGGGGAAAATAAGCAAAAAGGGGATAATGAAGGAGGGTGCCTGCCCAGCCAGCGCAACAAGCTTAAACCTATTATACCAAATGAAAATAAAATATCAATACCTTTTTTTACTATTTTCTATATTCTATCTTTTCATCGATATCTGAGTTAGTGTTTGTGGAGATCCTTGTGCATGATTTTCAGGATGTTTTCCAATCGCCCATAGGAGCGAACGGCAGCATCTTCCTTTTCCAGCATATCCACGATATAATCGATGACTGCCGGGGGAAAGATCCCTTCCCTTTCATAAAGACTCCGCTTCTCTGCGAGGACCTGGGAAGACTCCAGGCAGCTGGCTGGGAGCGAGGCGAAGGTCTCCCACAGTTTTTTATCCGGACGCGTCCTGCCCGAAACATACAGCTTCTCCGCCCTATCTTTGGCATCCGGGTTCCGGAATCCCCAGTCGGCTGCCATGGCAATCCCAGCCAGTAGGAGATGAGTCAGGGCACTCCCATCCGAGCTCCGCAGCTCGACGGTCTTGCTCTTTTCAAACTCCCGCACGACTGAACTTTCCTGGGGATTGATCCGTTTCGCGATATCAGTCACTTCAGACCAGGCGAGGGGGACGCGGATGAGTGCAGCCCGGTTCAGCCCGCTCCAGAATATATTGGTAGGTGCCTCCTGGTGCGGTACCAGGCGCATGTAGGAGGAGGCCACTGTATTTCCAAAGGCCAGGAGCGTATCCGCATAATCACAGAGGCCTCCGACCAAGCGGACAGCATCATCAGAGAGACGGCCGTCGGCGCCTTCCATCACATTGGCGCCTCCCTTCATCAGCTGGAGGTGAATGTGCAGGCCATTGCCTGCCCCTCCCTGAACCAGCTTGGGCGTGAAGGTGGCCACGCTTCCGTGTCGGGACGCCACGTTGCGGATCACCCAGCGGCCGATCACCATGGCATCTGCCATCTCTTCCACAGACCGGGGCAGA
>JBGUED010000205.1:0-5198 GCA_041821525.1 Candidatus Aminicenantaceae bacterium
ATCTGGATCCTGCCCTGAAGGAACTTGAGTTCAATCCCGATTTTTTCTCCGAGGTAGTGCTGGACCTGGCTGAGGAAGAGGACAAGATCGCCGATGTGATCGCGAAGATCTCTCAGGAGATCGAGGATGCCCGCCGCGCGCTGGAAGCGTCCCAGGATACGGGCCGGCGCTTGGCAGCGGAAAAGCTCGACGACCTGATGCGCGTCCATGACGTACTCTATAACGAGCGGGAAAAAAGGATCTCCTCCGGATTGCTGGGCAGGACCTCCAGCGTCGTTCTTCTGGAAGGATGGATCCGGGCGAAGGACACGCCCCGGCTCGAGGCCAGGCTCGAGCCCTTTGCCGATTCCGTGGAGTGCTTCCTGAGGGATCCCGAACCGGGTGAGGAGTACCCCGTGGACCTGGACAATCCGAAGCCCGGACGCCCCTTCGAACTCATCACGCGGCTCTATGGGCTGCCGAAGGGTGGGAGCATCGATCCCACGCTTCCGATGATGCCCTTTTTCTTCCTGTTCGTGGGATTGACGGTGAGCGAGGCCGGATACGGGCTCCTTGTTTTAGTGCTCAGCTTGTTGTTCCTGAAACTGGCCAAGCCCAAGGGAGGGCTGCGGCAGTTTCTCATCCTGCTCTCCATCCTGGGCGTTTCCAACATCATCCTGGGGACCCTGGTGGGCGGCTGGTTCGGATTCCCCATCCGGAAGCTGCTCCTGCTCGATCCCCTGCAGGATCCGGTGCGGTTCCTGCTCCTGGCCCTGGCATTGGGATTTGTCCAGGTCTGGTTCGGGACTTTTCTCAGTCTGTGCTCCAGGATCAAACACAAGGACTGGTCTCAAGCCCTGACCCAGGCCGGCTGGCTGCTGCTCCTGCCCGGATTGGTGCTGTATGGGATTACCAAACAGCCGCATTGGGGCTGGCTGGCGATCGCCGGAACGGCCTGTATTGTGTTGTTTTCCTTGCCCAGTCGCAATCCCGTCGCACGGTTCTTCGGGGGGTTGTATGGCCTGTATGGGATCTCCGGATATCTCTCGGACATCCTGTCCTATTCCCGGCTCCTGGCCCTGGGGCTGGCCACGAGCGTCATTGCCATGGTGGTCAACACACTGTGCCAGACCGCTCTGGGAATCCCCTGGGTGGGCTGGCTTCTGGCGGCCCTGATCTTTGTGGGAGGGCACCTTTTCAACCTGGGGATCAGTTTCCTGGGCGGGTTCGTACACTCCATGCGCCTGCAATTCGTCGAGTTTTTCAGCAAGTTCTTCCAGTCCGGAGGAAAGCCGTTCAAGCCTTTTGGACTGGAAAGCAGATACGTCGATTTTAAATAATGGAATAAGGATTGAGGAGGAAAATATGGAATTAGGTCTGACACTGGCGATTCTAGGCGCGTCCATTGCCGTTGTGCTGGGAGGCATCGGGTCGGCCATTGGTGTGGGGCTGGCAGGGCAGGCCTCGAGCGGAGTGATGAGCGAGGATCCGGATAAATTCGGAAGCCTCCTCCTGCTGGTTGCCCTCCCCGGAACGCAGGGGATCTATGGATTCCTGAGTGCGTTCCTGGTCATACTCAAGCTCGGAATGGTAGGGGAGATCGTCTCTCTGACCACTATGCAGGGATGGCAGATCCTGATCTCGTGCCTGCCTGTGGCGCTCACGGGACTGGTTTCCGGTATCCACCAGGGCAAGGTCTGCGCCTCTGGTGTGTACATGGTTGCCAAACAGCCCAAGGACCTCATGAAACCGGTCATCATGGCCGCCCTGGTGGAGACCTATGCCGTGCTGGGGCTGCTGATTACCATCCTCCTGCAGAACGGCATCCAGCTTTAGGGATGCGGGAGGTCGGATTTCGGTCATGAGCCTAGAAAGCATTCTGGAAAAGATCGGGCGGGAAGCCCAAGCCGAGCGCGAGAGGATCATCCGCGAGAGCCGGGAAAAGGCTGAAAAGCTTAGATCAGAGGTTGAACTGGAGGCCCAGAAGCAGTCCGCGCAGCTGCTCAAGGAATCTGCCCGTGAAGCCGAGCTGGAAGCCCACCGCCTCGTTACTCAGGCCCGGCTCAAGAAGAGGCTGCGGCTCCTCGCCTTGAAAAAGGAGCTGGTGGATGAGGTTCTGAACCAGGCCTTTGAGCGCCAGGCTGAAGGCTCGGTCTCGCTAAAGAGACAGGTTGTGCTCAAGGAGGGCATTCGGGAGGAAATCTTGGACCGGAAAACCCTCAAGCAGGAGCTTCGGCCCCAGCTGGAAGGTTATATCGCCGAATTGTTGAAGAAATGAGCACACAGAAGCGCCTGGATTACGCCTATGCCGTGGGACGTGTGCATGCCTTGGAGATCCACTTGATCGCCCGGGCTGTATTTGAAGAGGCTGCCGAGGCAAAGGATCTTATGGGCGCCATGAAGGTGCTGGTAGATGCCGGACGCTTTCAGGAAGACCGGGTGGAATTTCAGGATTCACGGGACCTGGACGGCTACCTGGATTCGGAGCGGGCCGCGCTGCTTACGGACGTGGCAGCCTTGTTCCGGGAGGACGTCTTCCTGAGGATCATCCAGGAGCGGCAGCGCCCCCGGGACCTGTGGGCTCTGGTCGAGCCCCTGTCCTACCCGTTCGTGCGGGATTACGTGCGTCATCTGCTGGACCTGAACAACCTCAAACTGTACCTGCGTGCTCGGTATCTGGAACGCCCCGTGGATAAGGTGGAGCCGATTCTCCTGCATGGGGGATTTATCGAGGGCGAGAGGTTCACGCAGAATTTCGACCTGTCGTTCTCAGACCTGAGCGAACTCCTGCATGCGACTCCCTACCAGGACTTGTGGGACCGGGCCGTCGATACGCTGCTGGAACGGGACTCCTTTTCAGACCTGGAGCGCGGGATCGAAGATTTTATGATGAATTTTTTGCGCCGAGCCAGGCAGATTGTATTCGGTCCGGAACCGGTTTTCGCCTTTGCCCTGGCAAGGCTCAAGGAGCTGGACCTTGTCCGCCTCATCGGAGTCGGGAAGCTCATGCAGATCCCGACTGCGGTGCTGCGCAGCCGGATAAGTGAGACCTATGTATGATAAAGTCGCGGTGATCGGGGATGCGGAGCTGATATTTCCCCTCCGGGCCCTGGGCATACGTGTGTTCAGCCCGGCGGATGTCGAAGAGGCCAGGCAGGTGCTGCTGAGCCTGGAGGACCAGGAGATCGCCCTGTGTTTCCTGCATGAGCGATATTTTGAACCCCTGGCCAAGGAGCGAGCGCGGCTGGAGAAAAAATTCTGTCCGGTCGTTGCCGGTTTTTCTGACTACCGGATGGTGACGGATTACCTGGAAAAGATGATCAGCGAGATGGCTGTTAAAGCGACGGGATCCGATGCTTTGGTCAAAGGAAGGGATTGACGATGAAACAAGGTGAGATCATTCGTGTGGCAGGCCCCCTGGTGGTGGCATCGGGATGCCTCGGGGCCAAGATGTATGATATGGTCCAGATCGGTGCTATGGGCTTGATCGGCGAGATTATCGAGCTGCGAGGCGAAGATGCGTTCATCCAGGTCTATGAGGACACGACCGGTATTGGCCCGGGTGAGCCGGTCTATCTCACGGGCGAGCCCCTGAGTGTGGAACTGGGGCCCGGGCTGATCAGTGCCATCTTCGACGGAATCCAGCGTCCTCTGGACGTGATCCGGAAACAGCAAGGCGATTTCGTCACTCGCGGTGTTGACGTCCCCTCCCTCGACAGGCAGAAGACCTGGGCATTCACTCCCCTGGTCAGCGAGGGGCAGGAGGTCATGGAAGGGGATTTCCTGGGCGAAGTGGAGGAGACCCCGCTGATCAAACACCGGATCATGGTCCCTCCCGGCATCAACGGGAAGGTCAAGGAGATCAAGCAGGGCGAGTTCCCTGTGGAGCATGTCGTTGCCCGCGTGGAAACCGATAAAGAAACCGTCGAGATCCCGATGTTCCAGACCTGGCCCATCCGCAGGAACCGTCGGGTGTCGGAGCGGCTCATGCCCGACGAGCCGCTGGCCACCGGCCAGCGGGTTCTGGATACCCTGTTTCCCCTGGCCAAGGGCGGCACAGCCTGTGTTCCGGGGCCTTTTGGGAGCGGGAAGACCGTGGTTCAGCACCAGCTGGCCCGCTGGTCGGACGCCCAGATCATCGTCTTCGTGGCCTGCGGCGAGCGCGGCAATGAAGTGGCGGACCTGCTGCTCAGCTTTCCGGAGCTCGAAGACCCCCACACGGGGCGCCCCCTCATGGAGCGGACCATTATCATCGCCAACACCTCCAACATGCCGGTGGCGGCCCGGGAAGCCTCAATCTACACCGGAATGACCATTGCCGAATACTTCAGGGACATGGGCTATTCCGTGGCTCTGATGGCCGATTCCTCCAGCCGCTGGGCCGAGGCCCTGCGCGAGATCTCGGGCCGGATGGAAGAGATGCCCGGCGAGGAAGGCTATCCCGCCTACCTGGCGAGCAGGATCGCGGCGTTTTACGAACGCGCCGGTAAGGTGGATTGCCTGGGTTCGGATGAGCGCATCGGCGCCTTGAGCGTGATCGGCGCTGTCTCACCTCCCGGAGGTGACCTGTCCGATCCCGTGGTCCAGTCCACGCTCAAGGTGGTAAAAGTCTTCTGGGCCCTGGATGACAGGCTGGCCAACGCCCGCCACTTCCCTGCTATCAACTGGCTGAACAGCTATTCGCTCTACGTCGAGAACGTCAAGAATTTCTGGAAGACCGAGGTGGCCGAGGACTTCTTTGCGATCCGCCAGGAGGCTATGCGCCTGCTGGAGGAGGAGGCGGAACTGCAGGAGATCGCCCGCCTGGTGGGCGTGGAGTCCCTTTCCCTGAAAGACCGCCTGATTTTGGAATCGGCCCGCTCTATCCGGGAGGATTTCCTGCACCAGAATGCGTTCCACCCTCAGGACACCTACACCTCGCTGCGAAAACAGTACCTCATGCTGCGGGCCATAATCCATTTCCACGGAGTGGCCCTCAAGGCGCTGGAGCAGGGTGTGGAGATGGAGAGCATCCTGGGACTGGAGGTGCGCGAGAAGATGTCCAAGATCAAGTTCCTGAGCGAAGATGACACCGCGGCCCTGGATGTGTACATCGAGATCGACGGAGCGTTCGGGGAACTGCTCAAGAGTGAACAGTGAGGGACGGAGTACTATGTACAAAGAATATCTGACCGTATCGAATATCACAGGGCCTTTGGTCATCGTCGAAAAGATCACCG
>JBGUED010000206.1:0-5181 GCA_041821525.1 Candidatus Aminicenantaceae bacterium
CCATCTTATTTCCCTTGATTCCTTTGGAAATACCCATCTTACGTTTGTCTTTCGTTTTAGCACCCTTATGTAGTTTTCAGCGAGATTAAGTAAGTTCTGTTACGTGACGCGGGGATTTCTCTGCCATTGAGATAAGTTGCTCATCAATGTGAATATATTTAAAAGAATGAAGAAACTGTATCAGAACCTATTTGCTCAAACACTTGATAGGAAGCTTGGATTAGTTCTATTATGAAAGAGTGAAACCGTCGATTAATAAATCAGGGCGCCTGTCCGAATTATTTAACAATGTATACGGTTCGAGGAAGAAGAAAAAAATGATTTCAGTCCATAAGTTTGATTCAAAAAAGCAATTTGAGTACAAAAGGAGGTTACTGTGAAAGAACTCGTTGAAATGATTGCCAAATCATTAGTGGACAATCCGGAAAATGTGCAGGTTTCGCAGCTAGACGGGGAACAGACTTCGATCCTAGAATTAAAAGTCGCTCAGGAAGATGTAGGCAAGATTATCGGAAAACAGGGCCGAACCGCTCAAGCTATCAGAGTTATTCTCGGTGCTGCTGGAATGAAACTGAAAAAGAGATATATCCTTGAGATAATCGATTAAGGACAATTTATGACCTGAGCCCGCCTTTGGATGCCGTGACAATGGCCACGCCTCCGCTGTAGTCCAGATCTGCTGAGATCCCAGCAGTGAGAGCCACTGCCGAAACCTGGGCACTGAATTCGAAGTTCTCCTGCGTGAAGTGATCAAAGGCCTGCTTGTTTTTGAAGAAGATCACCTCTGTCCAGTCCACTCCGTCGGCTGTCCTAAACTTGGGATCGTAATCATGGTATATTGGATATAAGGACTGGATCATTCGGAGGATGCGCTGGAGCTCAATCCCAGCGATGAACAGGCCGCCAAGAGATTGAAGCAGCTGAAATAGATCGGCTTATTCGGCTAAATACCCCAGCCGGTGGATCACGCGGAGATTCCTGGCAGGGACCCGGACTTCGATGCTGCGGAACTTGCCATCCGATGTGTAGTTTTTTGGGGTGTAGTAGAGCAGGTAGTAGTTCTCTGATGCGTTCAACGCTTCCCGGAATAGATGCTCAGGATTGTTCGAGGTTTCCACAAATCCTCCGGTCGCCTTGGACATCTCCTTGAACGCACTGAAGGTGGAGTCCGAGATCCCCCGCATCACGATGCGATCTGTCCGGGTTGCCGGTCCCGTCAGATAGAGGAAGTGGATGGCGATGGAGGCGTCCGCATACGCTTGCTTGACAATGTCGATGTTGAAGGGAATGTCCTTATTATAGAAATCGTAGAGAGTGGTCAAGGTCTGCATTATGTCTGGTCGGTCATTGTAGCGGGTCATGTAACCCTGCAGGATGGAAGGATCGATCATGGGAATGTACTCTTTTTCATAGAAGATGAATACGTATTTTTGACCGGATTCGTATTTTAGAACTTCAGCGAAATCCAACATTTTTTTCTCGCTCACCAGGTTGTAGTTATCCAGCTGTCCGATCAGAGTGACATATTTGTAGATCTTTTCATCGAGGAAAAGGCCCTCATAGGCATAACTACCCATTCCGTCCCTCATCATGGGCTCGAGTTCTTCTTCAAGGGGATCCTCGGTCATGGCCAGTGTCAGTTCAGCCAGGTCGGCCATGGTCGACCGGTACTCGAAGTTGCCGGCCAGTATGTCCCGACGCATGATCCCGATGAGCTGTTCCACGATCTGGGCCCGAGATTTCCTGCCTAAAGCCTCACCCCGGAGATGGTAGGTGCCGTCCGGGGTGATGATCCACAGGTTGTCGCTCGGATAGATCTCGTTCTGGATAAACTGACTCAAGGATTTTCCCAGACGAGGGTCGTATTCGTTGATCTCGAAGAATAGGTAGAAATTGCGTTCGGTGTTGGGGGCGAAGCGGCGGCTTTCTTCGCTGCGTTCCACGCTGGTTTTTTTCACCAGGTACACGGCCTCGATCTTCTGGGACTTGCCGTCCTCAAACACCTCGAAGTCCTGGATGGTCAGGTCGTCGATGAAGCGGCCATCCTCAAAGACACGGACCGGGACCTCGATGTTAATGACCACGGATTCCTCTGTGACCTGCTGCGGGAACAGAGAAAAACTGCCAGCCAGAATCACAGGAAGCCAGAAAGCCTTTTTCATGCGTCTATCCTTTGTGATAATTCGGTGAAATCGTGCCCTGAGTCCAATATATTGGATTCAATCCAAAAAACGGTAGGTACGCCGGACCATGGATGAAGGCCCGCCCAGGCAGGAAAACCCTTGAAATATGAATAGAAAACGATTCTCGGTGACACACCTTATAATGCAGCAAAATGTGTGCCAAAGTGATTCCCCGGTTTCTCGGGGAGAATTCTATGAACGCACTCTGGGATGTAAGCATAGTTTATATTTCTGCTGGTTGAGGAGGATGCAGAGGGCATGGATGCTACCAAGCTTGATTTTTACCGGCAAGTTCGCACATAATACCCGAGACACCAAAGAAGGATCACATGCGAGCTGCTGTTTATTACAATAACCGGGATGTGCGTCTTGAAGAGCGTGCGCGGCCCAGGATTGGTCCGGGGGAGATCCTCATGCGCACCGAAGCCAGCGGCCTGTGCGGGAGCGATGTGCTGGAATGGTACCGCATCAAGAAGGCCCCCCTGGTCCTGGGCCACGAAGTGGCCGGCATGGTGGAAGAGGTGGGAGAGGGTGTAAAAGCCTTTCTGCCCGGAGACCGGATTGTTGCGGCCCATCATGTGCCCTGCAACACCTGCCACTATTGTCTCATGGGGCACCACACCGCCTGCGACACTTTGCGCGCCACCAATTTTGATCCTGGTGGTTTTGCGGAATTCATCCGCCTGCCAGCCATCAACGTAGACCGCGGAACTTTCAAGATTCCCGAATCCCTGTCTTTCGAGGCGGCCACCTTTCACGAGCCGCTGGGCTGCATCATTCGCTCTCATCGGATCCTGAACATCGAATCCGGGCAGTGCCTGGCTGTGCTCGGGAGCGGCATCTCGGGCCTGCTCTATATCCACCTGGCCCGCCATGCCGGAGCCGGGCGTATCCTGGCCGTGGATCCCGTGCCCTTCCGCCGTGATGCGGCCCTGAAGTTCGGCGCCGACCGCGCGGTCTCGCCCGATGATGAAGTTGTGGAAAACCTGCGCGGGCTCAACTCCGGCCGGCTGGCCGACCAGGTGATTGTGTGCACAGGGGCGGAACAGGCCCAGTATGATGCCCTGGACTTGGTGGAACGGGGAGGCACGGTCATGTTTTTCGCCATCCCCGAAGGGGAGGTCAGAGTTCCGGTCTCTATCAATTCGCTGCTATTCCGGAACGATATCACTCTGACGACCAGCTACGGCGCCGCACCCCGGGATTCCTGGGAGGCGCTGCGGCTGCTGCAGTCTCCTGCCCTCAACATCGCCGGCATGATCACGCACCGCCTTCCTCTGGATCAAACCGGGGAAGGATTTCGCCTGGTGGCTAAGGCCGGGGAGTCCCTCAAGGTCATCATCAAACCACAGGAATAGATAAATTTTGTAATTGTTAGGAGGAACACATGGATTGGGGAATTCAAAACCGATTGTCCAGGATTATCAAACCCGACACAGGCCGTACGGTCATGCTGGCCGTAGATCATGGATACTTCCTGGGCCCGACCCACCGCCTGGAAAAGGTGTATACCACCGTGGAGCCTCTCATGGGATACGCGGACGCTCTGATGCTCACCCGCGGGATCCTGCGCTCTTCCATCCCGGCCAAGAGCTCGGTTCCGATCGTGCTCCGTGTATCCGGTGGGAGCAGCATCATCGGGGAGGATCTTTCCAACGAGACTATCATGACGTCCATGGAAGACGCGGTCCGGCTGAATGTGTCCGCCGTGGCCCTCTCCATCTTCGTCGGATCGGATTACGAGGCCCAGACGCTGGAGAACCTGGCTATCCTCGTGGACATGGCTCAGGAGTACAGCATCCCGGTGCTGGCTGTGACCGCAGTGGGCAAGGAGCTGGAAAAACGTGACTCTCGCTTTCTGGCCCTGTCCTGCCGGATAGCAGCGGAGTTCGGAGCTTCCATTGTTAAGACCTACTACTGCGACGAATTTGAGAAGGTTGTGGAATCCTGCCCGGTGCCGGTAGTGATCGCAGGCGGCCCCAAGCTCGAGACCGAACTGGACGCCTTCAAGATGGCCCATGATGCCATACAGATGGGGGCCGTCGGCGTGGATATGGGCCGGAATATCTGGCAGAACGATCATCCGGTGGGCATGATCAAGGGAGTCCGGGCAGTGGTCCACGAGAATGCTTCCCCTGAAGAAGCGTACGAGATATTTGCTTCGCACAAGGTCTCATAGGTCTTGGAAGCCGGAACATGAAGATCGCCCTCATCCAGCAGCATGCCAAACAAGACCGGGAAGACAACCTGAGGCGCGGGATCCAAGCATTTCATGAGGCCGCACGGTCCGGCGCCGAGCTCATTGCCTTTGCTGAGCTGGGGCTCCTGCCCTTTCTGCCGCAGACAGAGGCCACATCGGATTCGATACGCTGGGCCGAGCCCATCCCGGGGCCTACCACCCAAGAATTCAGTCAGCTTGCCCGTCAGTATGGGACGGTCGCGGTTCTGAACCTCTTTGAGCGGGACGGTGACAGGACCTATGATGCCTCCCCCGTTATCGATGCAGATGGGACACTCCTGGGTGTCACCCGTATGGTCCATATCATGGAGGGGCTCGGGTTCTACGAGAAGGGCTATTACACACCCGGCGACAAAGCCGAGTTCGTGTTCCAGACCAAGGTGGGGAAGGTCGGTGTCGCCATCTGTTACGACCGGCATTTCCCGGAGTACATGCGCAACCTGGCACTCATTGGTGCAGAGCTTGTGGTGGTGCCTCAGGCCGGTGCTGTCGGCGAGTGGACGGAAGGCATATTCGAGGCCGAGCTGCAAGTGGCCGCCTTTCAGAATGGCTACTATGCAGCCCTCGTGAACCGGGTGGGTAAGGAAGAACACCTGCATTTTTCGGGTGAATCGTTCGTGGTGGACCCGGACGGCAACATAATCGCAAAAGCCGGTGAAACCGAGGAGCTTCTGGCTGCCGATATCGACCTGGCGTTGGTTGATGTCGCGAGGAAGAAGCGACCATATCTCGCGCTCCGGCGCCCGCAGTCTTACAAGC
>JBGUED010000207.1:0-5148 GCA_041821525.1 Candidatus Aminicenantaceae bacterium
CTCCCATCACAAATCCGTCCCGGTTCTTGTCAAAAGGCCGGCTCGCCTTTTCCATGCAGTCGTTCCGGGTCGACATGGAACGGCTCGCACAAAAGCCGCCGTAGGGCAGGGGGTTGATGCTGGCCTCGGAACCCCCGGCCAGCATGATATCGGCATCTCCCCTTTGGATTATCCGGAAGGCATCACCGATGGCATTCGAGGAGGTAGAGCAGGCCACACAGGGGGCCGACAGAGGGCCTTTCAGGCCGTACTTGATGGACACCTGGCAGGCGGCCATGTTGATGAGGATCTTAGTCACGATAAAGGGGCTGAGGGCCTTCGGCCCGGTCTCCTGCAGGCGCGCATACCCATCCTGGATGGTCAAGGCTCCCCCGATACCCGAGCCGATGATGACGCCGGCCCGGTTCCCGTCGAAGGGATACTCTTCAAGCCCGGAATCCTGCATGGCCATGATTCCGGCGGCCATGGCAAAATGAGTGAACCGGTCCATCCTTCCCACGGATTTCTTCTCGATCCAATCCTCAGGATGGAAGTTCTTCACTTCCGCCGCCATCTGGGAACGAAACTTGGAGGGATCGAAATGGGTCACCCGGCCCACACCGTTGCGCCCTTCCTTCAAGCCTTTCCAGAATTCTTCCAGGCCGAACCCTACCGGAGAGACCACGCCCATACCGGTCAGGACGACTCGATGTTCCATCCGAACTCTTGTGTCACTTGTCATGATCAGGCGGTATTCTCGATTCTCCTCAGCAAAGAACTTCTATTTTAGCAAAGGGATACATAATAATACAGGGATACAGAATAATACAATATATAATCCCTAAGTTCATCCTAGATTATTCACGAGGATCAATGCTCTTCAATGCAGTAGAGGTTTTCAAATCCACGCAGGAACATCTGATTGCCTACGATGGCCGGCGAGGCGTGGAAACTGTCTTCGAGCGTGTTCTGGGCCAGTATCTTGAATTCAGGCCCGTGCGCCACCACAAACATGGTGCCCTTCTGGCTCAGGATATAGACCCGGTCCCGGGCGCCCACCGGAGACGTATATAGGTTACCGAAACCCTCCATCCTCTGGCCGGTGTAATAGGGTTCCCCGGTCTTGATATTGAAACAGGACAGGATCCCGTTGTTGGAACGCAGGAAGTAGAGTTTGTCGCCGAAGAGCAGTCCGCAGGGCGTGTAGGGGGTTTCTTTCCCGTCATAACTCCAGGCGATGGCGTCTGTGCCGGTGATGTCCCCCTTGGCCCCGGCCAGACGGATGGCCAGCAGGGCGTTCCCTCGGAATCCGCTCATGACATACAGGATGCCGTCCGCTACCATGGGAGTGGGTATGGCGTTAGCTGTCATGCCTCCGCACTGCCAGATCAGCTCGCCGGTTTCGAAGTCATAACTCCGGATGAGCTTGGTGGCACTGGTTATGACCTGCAGCTTACCGTCCCCTTCGACCACGATGGGAGTGGCCCATGATGTGCCCTCATCGCGCTCCGCTTTCCAAACATCTTGGCCCGTTTTTTTATCCAGGGCATAGAGGAATGAATCTCCCTCATGGTCCCAGAGGATAAAGATCCTGTCTCCGTAAAGAGCAGGTGAGCTCCCCTCCCCGAACGCCATGCGCTTCGACATTTGGCCAAAATCCCGCTCCCACTTGAGGCTGCCATCGGCTGCATCCAAGCAGAACAGGCCGCGGGACCCGAAGTAGGCGAATACGTGCTTCCCGTCGGTCACGGGAGAGTGCGAGGCCCAGCTGCCAAGCTCATGAGTGGCCTCCTGAGGGACCTCCTCCTTCACGGTCTTCTGCCAGATGACATGACCGTCACCACGGTCGATACACAGGACATTGAACCGGTGTTTGATGTCGGTCTTCCGGCTGGGCATGCCCCGCCGGCCGCCCTGCTCCCCTTCCTTAGCCGTGGGCGTGGCCTCCGGCTCTAGCGGCACGGCTGTGAGAATGAAGATCTTGTTTTCCCAGACGATGGGGGTGGAATGCCCCCGGCCCGGAATCGCGACCTTCCACTTGATGTTCTTGGTTTCGCTCCATTCCAGGGGGGGATTTCCGTTCGTGGAGACTCCATTCATCTGGGGTCCCCGCCATTGATGCCAGTACTTGTCAAATCCGGCGGGATCCTGCACTGCGGCCATCACCACAGCCGCGGCCAGAAGCATTCCGAGCACGATGCTGATCTTTTTCATTTACCTATCCTTTCTTTTCGAAGTCGTTCCAATACTCTCTTTGTTTAGATGTGCTTCACAGACCTAATCTTCCATATTATTCATTTAAACAGGGGCTATTCACAAGTTATTCGGAAATGCAGTAGAGATGCGTCTCAGTCCGGATAAAAATCTGCTTGCCCGATACAGCCGGGGAAGCGAGGGTGTAGGACCCGTCCAGCTCGCTCGTGGCCAATACCTTGAACTCCGGCCCGGTCGCCACCACTGTGGTGATACCCTGCTCGTTCAGGATGTACATCCGGCCCTCGGAAATGATCGGCGAGGCGCTCACGATGCCCTCACGAGTGGTCTCCGGGCCGTAGACCACGGTCCCTGTTTTGGGATCCAGGCAGGTCACCAATCCCCTGTCATCCACCAGGTACAGATACTCTCCGTCACAGATGGGTGACGGGACGTCAGGCCCGCCTGAGCCCTCATACTTCCAGACCAGGTGGCTTTCGGAGATGTCCCCCGTACCTCCGGCTCTCAAGGCCAACAGAGGTTTTTTCCGCGTGGGAGCGTAGATGAGATCGTTGTTGATGATGGGGGTTCCGACCACGCGGTAGTTGGGCCGGTTCAGGGGATTCAAACCAGAGGCCCGCCAGATCTCTTTGCCGGTCTTAGGATCATGTCCCGTCACATAATCGCCGCCCGAGATGATGATCTGGGTCTTCCCGCCGTGCTTCAGCAGGACCGGTGTCGTATAGGCGTCCGGCGATTCTCTCTGGGCATCGGTGGGCCGCTCCTGCCTCCAGTTCACCTTGCCGGACACGGCATCCAGCGAGAGGATATACGAGGGATCGTCGGTCTTCATGCCGTGGAGGACCTCAATGATCAGGTTGCCGTCATACAGCAGCGGGGATGATGCATAGCCCCAGTTCAGTCCGAAGATGCCGTAGTCCTGCTGCAGGTCTTTCTTCCAGATTTGCTTGCCCTCCATGTCCAAGGCCGTCACGACCCCGGTCCCGGTGACGATCCAGACGTGCTGGCCGTCGGTCACCGGCGAAGGCGTGGCATCGTTCTGCTTTCGGTGGATCTGGTTTTTGTTGTCCAACTCCCGCTGCCAGAGAACCTTGCCGTCCTGCTTGGAGATGCAGAACAGGTAGAGCTCCGGCCCTCCCGCACTCCGGCTGGCCCCGCGCCTCCGGCTCCCTTGCGTTTGGGCAGGCTTCGCCTCCGTCTGGGACGGCTTGGGCTCAGCCTTTGATGGTGAGGTCACGAACACGCGGTTTCCCCAGATGATGGGCGTGGCCGCGCTCCAGGACGGCAGCGCCGTCCTCCATCGAATGTTCTCAGTCAGGCTCCACTTCAGCGGCAGGCCAGTGGCGTCAACGATCCCGTTCTGATGCGGGCCCCTCCACTGGGGCCAGTTGTCGCTGGCCCCGGACGCGATGCTCAACGCCGTAAGCGACAGCACCAGCAACACAAGCATGGTGCACCTTTTTTGTGTCATTGTCTTCCTCCTCGTTCTCTCTCTAAGTATTTTTCCTCTTCGCTTAAATATTCCTTGTCCTATTCCCTCCGCAGAGCCGGGAGCAGGTCCTGCCGGGTTCCCCGGCGGACCGCGGCGTATGTCCAGATCCCGCCGTTGATCAAAACCATCACCAGCAGGATCAGTAATGTCATATAAGGGATCTCTGACCCGGGAGCCAGCAGAGAAGGCAGCGTGGACAGCAGGGCCGCCAGCAGGCCGAACAGGATCCCGGTCAGGAGCAGCGCTAGATGCTCGGACAGGACCAGGGCCTGGAGCGAGCTCCGGCTGAAGCCGACGGCGCGGAGCAGCGCCAGCTCACCCTGGCGCTCCCTCACGTTGCGGGACACGACGATGCCGATCCCGACACTCCCCAGTACCAGGCCGAAGCTCCCCAGGATCAGGAAGATTGCGAGATAGGTGTTCTCCACCTGGTCGAACTCGGCCAGGCGCTCCGAGGTCGGCACCAGGTCCATCCCCTGGTCTTGCATGGCCCAGGCGATGTCCCCGGTAGTCTGGGACAGGCTATCCCATGGGGCATCGATCAGGAAGATATGATACCCGCTGAGGGAGGGATATTTCTCGAGAAAATGCCTCTCCGAGATGATGAGGCTGCCTTGAAACACGGAGTTGGCCAGGCCTCCGACCAGCCGGACGGAGAAGGCCTCGCCCTTCTCGTCGTAGTAGGTCAGGGTGTCCCCCACGGCCTTGCCCAGGCCCCAGACGATGACGGTGTTGTCGGCCACAGCCGGTATGATCCCATCGGGAAGTGTGCGGTCGAGGGCCGACCAGGGATCCTGGGGATCAACATCTCCCGTGGACTTGACGAAGGTGAAGGCGCCCCGCCCGGAAAGCTCCTGCGGATCCACTCCCAGAAGCCGGGGACTGGAGACGCGGTTGAGGTTCAGGCAGCTGGCGTCATCTCCGGGCCTGACCCGGAAGGGGACGAACTCCAGGCCCCTGCCTGCCAGGTCCTCCAGCCCGTAGAAGCGTGCGCCCGCCGGGCTGTTGAGGTCGTAGAGCACAGGGATCGCGCTCTCTGCAAACAGGGCGAATCCCCCGGTTCCGGACCAGCGTTTCTCCGCATCCTGCACGGCATTCCGGCGGTTGGCTCCCACTGTGAAGACAATGAAGAGCCCGCTGGCCAGCAGCCCGATCAAAGTCAGGCTCCGGATGCGCCGGCGTGCCGTGCCGCGGACGCCGATCCTGAAGAGACTCAGCCGGGCCTTTTTCGGCCCCTGTCCCAGGCTGAAAAGGAGGAAGCTGGTCAGAGCCAGGCCGCCCAGGAGCAGCAGCGTCCCGGCCGCGAAAAACACGCCGAAGGCCTCCCTCCCTCCTTCCAGATCGGCCGTCGCCAGAATGACCGTGGTGGCCGCCAGGGACAGGATGCCCACCCAGAGTCCGGCACGGGGTCTCCGTGGGCGCAGTGGATCCAGCTTGGTCAGCCCCTTCTGCAGCCCCGACAC
>JBGUED010000208.1:0-5106 GCA_041821525.1 Candidatus Aminicenantaceae bacterium
GGCGAGGCACACTGGGGGGTAACGGGTCTCTTCCCGCATTAACCGTTGTGATCGTAGGGATTCAGCCCGCAAATCACAGGCAGACTAATCCCCGCGTAACAAATACGTAACAGAAATCGTTTAATCTCGCTGAAAACTACATAAGGGTGCCTAATCGTAAGACAAACAAAACTTGGGCTTTTACCAGAGGAGTTAGGGGAAACAAGATGGTAGCGGGGGTTGGATTTGAACCAACGACCTCCGGGTTATGAGCCCGACGAGCTACCAGACTGCTCTACCCCGCAGAACCACGGTCATTATAGGCCACACGAAGCGCGTTTGTCAAAAAATTTCTTTTTGTTCTTAAATATTTCATGTATTTCAAATAAATTCTTGACAGAGTGCGATAGCAAAAAATATAATTGAAAACTCAAAAATGGAACTATTTCTATTCACTCTATTATCTATCCTTTGTATCGGTGCGGTCCTGGGAATGCTCATCGTCAAGAACCAGGCTTACAGCGCCATTTTTCTGGTGCTGGCGTTTGCCTGCACAGCGGGTCTTTTCGCCCTCCTGGATGCCCCCTTCATCGCCGTCGTTCAGATCATCATCTACGCCGGCGCTATCCTGGTCCTATTCATTTTCGTGATCATGATGGTGGACATCAAGGAAGGCCTTACGCCGGAAAAGAAAAAGTGGACACTGGCCCTGGCATGCATCCTCGCCGTGGTACTGCTGATCGAGCTGCTAGTAGCCCTCAAATCCGCGCTGTCACCTATGGCAACTTCGGTCTCTGGCCAGGCAGGCAATGCCAGTGAAATCGGACACCTGTTGTTCACCAAATACCTCTATCCGTTCGAGATCACTTCCGTGCTGATCATCGCCGCCATGGTGGGCGCCATCGTCCTGGTCAAGAAGAAGGATTCGGAATGATCCCCCCCACCTACTATCTGGTTGTCAGCATCATTCTTTTCGTCCTGGGTATCATCGGTTTTTTCATCAAGAAAGACCTCATCACCCAGTTTCTCTCGGTGGAAGTCATGCTGAACGCCGCCAACCTGGCCTTTCTCACCTTCGCCCACAGCGCAGGTTCACTGGACGGCCAGATCATCGTATTTTTCGTGATAACGGTGGCGGCGGCGGAAGTAGCGATCGGTCTGGCCATCATCCTGCTCGTCTACCGCAAGCACAAATCCATCAAGACCGAGGACATTCACTTAATGAAGGGGTAAAATGGCGGAATTGTTTTGGTTGATACCGTTCTTTCCCGCGCTGAGTTCCCTTCTGCTCATCCTCTTCGGCCGTAAGCTTCCCAGGAAATACATCGCTTTCCAGGCCTGCCTGGCGGTGTTTTTCTCCTTCGCGCTTGCGTTCATGTCGTTCCTCTCCCTGCTGGGAGGCGGCCATGAGGGCCATGGGCTGATAAAGAATCTTTTCGCATGGATCCACTCCGGCAGCTTCAAGGTCGACCTCTCGCTCCAGTTCGATCAGTTGACAGCCGTCATGTGCCTGGTCGTCTCGGGCGTGGGATTCCTGATCCACGTCTACTCTTCCGGCTACATGGCAGAGGACAAGAGTTTCGCACGCTTCTTTGCCTACCTGAACCTGTTCACCTTTTCCATGCTGGTTCTGGTCATGGCCTCCAACCTGGTCCTGATGTTCGTGGGCTGGGAAGGCGTGGGGCTCTGTTCCTACCTGCTGATCGGTTTCTGGTTCGAAAAACCCTCTGCCGCCAATGCCGGTAAAAAGGCGTTCATCGTCAACCGCATCGGGGATGCGGCTTTCATGCTGGGCATCTTTTTCATCCTCATCCACATCGGCAGTGCCGAGTTCTCCGCTGTGAACCATGCGGTTGAGGCCGGGGGTTTTGCCCAGGGATTGGCCACCTTGATCGCGCTCCTGCTGTTCGTGGGGGCGATCGGGAAATCCGCTCAGATCCCCCTCTATGTTTGGCTTCCGGATGCCATGGAGGGCCCCACACCGGTCAGTGCCCTGATCCACGCCGCCACCATGGTGACGGCCGGGGTCTACATGGTTGCCCGGATGAACCTCCTCTACTCACTCTCTCCCGCGGCCATGCAGGTCGTGGCTATCGTGGGCGCCTTGACTGCAGTGTACGCTGCCAGCATGGCACTCACCCAGAACGACATCAAGCGAGTGCTGGCCTATTCCACCATCTCTCAGCTGGGTTACATGTTTATAGGACTGGGAGTCGGGGCCTACTCGGCAGCCGTATTCCACCTCTACACGCATGCCTTCTTCAAGAGCCTTCTGTTCCTGGGGGCCGGGAGCGTCATGCATGCCCTGTCCGGGGAACTGGACATACGCAAGATGGGAGGCCTCAGGAAATACCTGCCGCTCACCTTCCCCACTTTCCTGATCGCGACCATTGCCATTGCCGGAGTGCCGTTCTTTTCCGGCTTCTTCTCCAAGGACGCCATCCTGACCAGCGCCTTTGCCAACGGGCAGTACCTGGTCTGGGCTCTCGGTCTCATGGGCGCAGTCATGACTGCCTTCTATATGTTCCGGGTGGTGTTCCTGACCTTCTATGGTAAGGAGCGCCTGGAGCCCGAGGCCAAGGCCCATCTGCATGAATCACCTAAGTCCATGACCATCCCACTGGCCATCCTGGCTTTTTTCTCCATCGTGGCCGGCTACGTGGGACTGCCCATCGTCCTGGGCAAAAACGTCAACCTCTTCGACCGGTTCTTGGAACCCGTCATCCATGCCCCCCATGAGGCCCACCTGAGCCTAAGCAGTGAATGGATGCTCATCCTGGCTTCGGTGGCCGTGGCTCTGTTCGGGATCTTCATCGCCTATGTGTTCTACCTGAAAAAACCGGGTATTCCCCACAACCTGGTCGCCCGCTTCCCCTGGCTTTATAAGCTGCTCTACAATAAATATTATATGGATGAGATATATAACGCCACCTTCGTGAACTCCACCATCAAGGGTTCGGAGCTGGTATACAAGAATTTTGACTTGAAGGTCATCGACGGAGCGCTGAACGGATCTGCGAAGACCATGAATACCATGGGTAAGCTCCTCAGCAGCCTGCAGACCGGCCTGATCAAAGACTACGCGCTGGTCTTCCTGCTGGGAGCCCTGATCCTCATAGGGTATTTCGTGTTTTAAAGGTAGAAGATGCCAATACTCAGTCTAATCACCTTCTTGCCCCTGGCCGGAGCTCTGCTGTTCATATTCATCCCCAAAGAGCAGAAGAATCTGTTCCGCACCTTCGCTCTTCTTCTCACGCTCATCACATTCATCATCTCGCTCACTCTGTTTTTCCAGTTCGACTCCGGGACTGCGGATCCTCAATTCGAAGAGAGAGCCGAGTGGATCGGGTACGGCATCCAGTACCACGTCGGCATCGACGGGATTAGCCTGCTGCTGGTCCTGCTCACCACCTTCCTCTTCCCCATCGCCATCCTCTCCTCCTGGAACTACATCCAGGACAAGGTCAAGGAATATCACATCTTCATCCTCATCCTCCAGGCCGGAGTTCTGGGTGTGTTTGTCTCCCTGAACATGTTCCTCTTCTACGTATTCTGGGAGGCCATGCTGATCCCCATGTATTTTCTGATCGGAATCTGGGGCGGCAAGCGGCGCATATACGCGACGATGAAGTTCGTACTCTTCACCATGTTCGGCGGCCTGCTTATGCTGGTGGCCATATTCTTCCTGTACTCAAGCTACTATCAAGCGACGGGCGTCTTTTCGCTGGACATCTTTGACCTGCAGAAGCTCATCCTTAAACCTGAGATCCAGATCTGGCTTTTCCTGGCTTTTGCGCTGGCCTTTGCCATCAAAGTCCCCATGTTCCCCTTCCACACCTGGCTGCCGGATGCACACGTCCAGGCACCCACCGCAGGATCTGTAATCCTGGCCGCCGTCCTCTTGAAACTGGGGGCCTATGGTTTTCTGCGCCTGGCTCTGCCGCTTTTTCCCGATGCGGTGGCCCGGTTTGTCCCAATTCTGGCCGTGTTGTGTATCATCGGGATCATATACGGAGCGCTTATGGCGCTCATCCAGAAGGATGTCAAGTCCCTGGTGGCCTATTCCAGCGTGAGCCACATGGGCCTCATCATGCTGGCTGTCTTCTCCCTCAACGTCGAAGGTTTGCAGGGAGCGATCTACCAGATGCTCAACCACGGACTCAGCACCGGGGCCCTGTTCATTTGTGTGGGAGTTCTGTATGAGAGGGCTCACACACGTATGATCAAAGACTACGGAGGGGTTAGCAAGCAGATGCCCGTGTTTTCAGCCTTTTTCCTCATAGCCGTGCTTTCTTCAGTCGGCCTCCCCGGGTTGAACGGGTTCGTGGGCGAGGTGCTCTGTCTGTTCGGGATCTTCAAGGCCAATGCCGTCTGGGCCATCTTGGGCATCACCACCATCATCCTGGCGGCGTGGTATCTGCTCTGGATGTTCCAGCGGGTTATGCAGGGCCCCATCACCAACGACAAGGTTCTTTCTTTCCCGGACCTGAGCCTGAGGGAAATCGTGGTATTCGTGCCCATCGTAATCCTGATGTTCTGGATGGGGATCTTCCCCGGCACCTTCCTCCGAAAGATGGACACGTCCGTCAATCATCTGATCGACCAGGTCAAGAACCGGAAGACCTATTTCTCCCAGGCTTCTGATACCCATAATGTCCTCGGGATCCGGACCGACAGCCGTCCCTCCCAGGAATCCAAAATCCAAAAGGAAGAAGACTCTCGATGAATACGTTCACGGCCCTGTATCCCCTCCTGAGCGTTGTCGTGGGCGCCCTGGTTGTTCTTATCCTGGAAGTCTTCCTTAAGCGCGAAAACCGTGACTATCTGGCGTTAATTTCCATTCTTTTCCTGTTGAACGCCGGGAGGGAATGCATCCGGGTCTGGAACCGGGGGTACACATATTTTGACGGGAACCTTCAACTCGATAACCTGGCCCTGCTGCTTTGCCTGATTCTTACCTTAACCACGCTCTTCGTGATCCTGATCTCGATGAAATACCTGAGGCTGCAGAACGTCAATTTCGGGGAATACTACGCGCTGCTCCTCTTCGCGCTCTCCGGGATGATAATCATGGTTTCCTCTACGGATCTCCTGATTATATTCCTGGGACTTGAAGTGCTCTCCATG
>JBGUED010000209.1:0-5104 GCA_041821525.1 Candidatus Aminicenantaceae bacterium
ATATGAATTCCAGAAACTCTTCCGCCGAGGCAAACGTCTGCACATCAAATCCTGCTGAGTACAGGAAACGTCTCATGGCCTTCCGGATCGATGCGTCATCATCGACGAAAAATATCTGTTTTCCGCTCTCCATTTTGTACGCCTACCCCAATGGTAGAGGTCTTAGAAGCGGCCGTCAATTGGACCTTAGTCCTATACGGCCATCCAACCACTCCCTCCTGAATCCCATGCCAGCTCTCCACCCCAACCACCCGCCTTAAAAGGAAGGGGATGTGGATGAACAACGCTTACGGTAGATCTCGCGCTTCACTTGGTGTTGGGGTTCGAGTATAATGCCAGCGATCCCTATTCACTTTCGGGAGAGGAATGCCATATAGATAGGAAGGGAAGATGATACACCGCATCTCAAAATACAAAATCCGGGAGGGCCAGGCAGACGAGGTCCGTCAGGCCGTACTGGAATTTATCCGAGCGACCAGAGAGAGCTCTCCGGAGGGAGTGAAGATCGACGTGTTCGTGGAGAAGGACGGCCTAACCTTCTATCATGTGGCCTGCTTCCGGGATGAACAGACCGCGGAAGCACACTCCGCTTCTGAACAGCTGGCCGATATTTGGGAAGCCGTGTATGAACGGGCCGAGTCCTTCTCACAGTCCATTGAGGTCGACCTCATCGCCTCGACCAGCTCCGGCTGTCAGTAGAAATACCGCAGGCCGATCTGCAGGCTCAACGAGCTCAAGTTGACAGAGAAAGTCTCCGAGGGCCCAACAAGATAAACGGTCTCAACCTCGGTATTTCGGAAGAGATAAAGGGCCTCTCCAAAGAATGCCACGCTGTTTGAGGCCCGGTAATATGCCCCCAGTCCCCCGTAGAGTCCCAGCCCGCCCTTGGGATCCTGTTTGACCACCGTCGCCTCATCGATGCTCTGCCGTTCCTGGGCGTTGAAGGAGGCAAAAAACCAACCCACGCCGCCGAAAACGTACGGTACGAAGGTGGCCAGGTCGGCGAAATTGTAGCGGACGGCAAGCATCAAGGGCGTCACGTATAAATCGCCGTTCAGGAACCCGTCCTCGGCCTTAGTGACCGAGTGCCGGGCATATTTCCATTCTAGGGTCAGTTGGAGCCTATGCCGGAGGGGAAGCACAAATCCGATGGTCGAACCATACCCGTTGCTGACATTTTCTGCCGCCGGGATGTAATACGAGACTGCCAGGAGAAAGCCACCGCCGCGCAGCTGGGCGAATCCGGGACTTGCGATCAAAACGACACCCAGCAGCACACTCACGATCACTGCTATCTTTTTCATGGACATCTCCTTTTCACCCCTACCGGCTCAATCAAAGTGTTGCACAATCCTCACATACTGTCAACGGAGGGGGAGCCATGGAAACAACCCCCGCTCCCCTGGTACCCATCATGGCATCTTCTCCAGGCGGAGCGTGGTCCAGACAGGCAGGTGGTCGCTGGCCCGGGCTTCCTCCGCCTTTCCGCTGGCCTCGACGCGGAAACCCTTGACGAAGATGTAGTCCATTTCGAACTCGAAGATGTTCAAGGGACCGCCCCTGGCAGTAGGGCCTATGCCCTTGGTCGCCTGCGTGAATCCCGCCTGGCGGAATCTGCGCTGGGTCTCGCGCACCATGTACTGGGATTCGGTATTGAAATCCCCGCCCACCACCACATATTCGCTGGTCCGTCCGATGTGATCGACAACCGCCCCCACCTGATCCATCTGTTTCTCACTGCCCAGGATGAAAAGCTCTGTGTGGGCACTGACCGCCAGCAACTCGAAATCGGAGATCAAGAGAGTGGCGAAAACGGCGTTGCGGTTCATCTTGCGCACGGGATGTTCATGCGGGAGCACGACCTTCATATGTTTGGTGATGGGCCAGGGGCTCAGCACAGCATTGCCAAAACCCTTTTCATTCTTGTTGTGCAGGGCGGCGGGGTAATAGACGTAGTTGAGCCGCAGCTTTTCGGCTATGGCCTGGACTCCCATGGGGTCCATCTCCTGAAGCAGCAGGACATCCACATCCATCAGCTGCGGGAACGATTCCAGCTCCTGGATGGCCTCCGCGATCTTCCTGCTGTATTTGATGTTGTAGGACACCACCTTGAGGATGCCGGTGAACGGTGGCGGTGGGCCGGACAGGTGCCCGATGAATTTAGGACCTTCAGGCTGGATGTAGTTCTGCTTGACAGGCAAGCAGGAAAGGGCCAGGACGGCGGCCAGGACTAGTGAGATCCACCGGAGCCGACTCGTCACCGCCCCACGCCCGGATGCTCCAGCTTAACGGAAAGCCAGATCGGAAGATGGTCGCTGGCCGCGGCGTCTTCCACCTTGCCGGCGCATACCACTTCCATCCCCTTGACGAAGAGGTGGTCCAATTCCAGATCCGCGAGCCCCAGGAAACCCTGCTTGTGGGTAGGGCCGATGTCGCATGTGGCCCGCATAAATCCGGACTTGCGGAAGATCCGCTCCATCTCCCGCACGATATACCCGGAGTCGGTGTTGAAATCCCCGCCGATGATCCCGAAGGAATATTTCTCATCGAGGTTATCGGCCACATGCGCCATCTGATCCAGGCGCACCTCATTCGCAAACAGGAGGGTATGAGTGTGGACGTTCCCGACCAGCACTTCTAAACCGCCGACCTCCAGCACGGACAGCACGGCGATGCGGTGCATCTTGCGCAGGGGATTTTCATGGGGCAGGACAACCTTCCAGTGGTCCTTGATGGGCCAGCGGCTCAAGATGGCGTTGCCGAACTCCAGGCTCTGGCGGTACATGGCTGTGGGATAGAACACATAGTTATAGTTCAAGCGTCGCGCGATGGCGTCTGCCGCAGAGGTATGGGTTTCCTGCAGGAGGATGACGTCCGCATCTTTGAGGTCCATCATGCTTCCCAGCTCATCGACCGCCGCGTCCAGTTCTTCCGCCCATTGAATGTTATAGGAGACTGCCCGCAGTGTTCCTTCGAATTCAGGCACACCGTCGGCATAGTTCCCCGAATAACTGGGACCGGGGATGTTGTCGTAGCTCTGTTTAACCGTGACACAGCCGGTCCACAAAAAGCTGAGGCAGAGTATAGTTATGGTGACAGTTTTTTTCCACATGATTCGTTATCTATTCCTGTTGGGATATAATGAAGCTCTTATATTATACACAATTCTCCAGAAATATGTAAGCCTGCCCTTCACATCCTGTTAAAACTCAAAAAGGGCTACAAACGTTTCATCCCATGTGCCGCTTGACTCCACAGGAAAGGAGTGATAATTAGTAGGACAGGCAGGAACGATACGAGAGAGAGGAAGGAAAACATGAAAAAAACATCCATATCCCGCAGGGAATTTATGGGCCGGACCGCCACGGCAGCGGCCGGTCTGATGATCGTCCCCCGGCATGTGCTGGGGGGGCCCGGTTATACCGCGCCCAGCGATACGCTCAACATCGGCTGCATCGGCGTGGGAGGCAAGGGAACCTCGGACATCCGCAGCTGCAGCGGCGAGAACATCGTGGCCCTCTGCGATGTCGATGACTCCATAGTGGCCCGGTTCCTCAAATCCGACCGCAACACACCCGAACAGAAGGCCATGTATGACAAAGCCTCCAAATTCCGGGACTTCCGGGTCATGCTGGAGGAAGAGAAGGGCATCGACGCCGTCACCGTGAGCATACCGGACCATTCCCATGCCGTGGCCGCCATGATGGCCATGAAGATGGGCAAACACGCCTTTGTACAGAAGCCCCTGACCCACACCATCAAGGAAGCCCGCCTACTGGCCAAGACGGCCAAGGAGATGAACGTGGTCACCCAGATGGGAAACCAGGGCCACGCGGGCGAGGGGGGCCGCCTCATCAACGAATGGATCTGGGACGGGGCTATAGGTGACGTGCATGAGGTGCACTGCTTCACCAACCGGCCCATCTGGCCTCAGGGCATCGAGGCTCCCACTGAAATCCCGTCCGTGCCCTCCACTCTGGACTGGAACGTCTGGCTGGGCCCGGCCCGGTTCCGGCCCTACCATCCCGCATACCACCCCTTCAAGTGGAGGGGTTTCTGGGACTTCGGGACCGGGGCGCTGGGAGACATGGGCGCCCACATCCTGGACCATCCCTTCTGGGCCCTGAAGCTGGGGCATCCCACAACGGTCCAGGCCAGCTCCACGCCCTTCACCAAGGACTCCTGCCCCTTGGCGGAGATCGTCACCTACGAATTCCCCAAGCGCGGAGACATGCCTCCCGTGACGCTAAAATGGTTCGACGGCGGCATACTGCCGCCCAGGCCGGAAGGCTTGGAAGCCGGACGCATGATGGGTGATTCCGGCGGGGGAGGCATCTTCTACGGCAGCAAGGCCATGCTCATGTACAGCACCTACGGCAAAAACCCGCGCATCGTCCCGGAAGCCAAGATGAAGGAATACCAGCGGCCGGAAAAGACCATCCCGCGCTCCCCGGGCATCCAGCTCGAGTGGATCGAGGCCATCAAGGCCGGGAAGAAATCCACCACCGACTTCTCCTACTCCGGCATGCTGACCGAGGTCATGCTTCTGGGAAACGCGGCAGTGCGCGTGCAGGAGCACAAGACCAGGCTGGAGTGGGACGGAGATAAAATGGAGTTCACCAACCTTCCCGAAGCCAACCAGTTTCTACACTTTGAATACCGCACCGGTTGGAGCCTCTGACCCGTATCGGAAAGAGCCCGGGCAGAGTCGGCTGCCGCAGGGGTGAAAGGAGAGACCAATGAAAAACCGGGCAGTGGTCCTTTTCCTGTCTGTAGCACTCACGGTCGGAGTCATAATCACGGCCGGTCATGGAGAAAAAACCATGAAGAATACGCCTCAATCCGTGACAGACTGGAAGGTCCACGATCCGGATCGTCCCCTGCCGCCGGTGGCCGATCCGGGGCCGGCCGGAACTCCGGGGCCGGCCCCATCGGACGCGGTTGTACTCTTCGACGGCACGGATCTTTCGCAGTGGGAAGACGGCAAGGGGAATCCCGCAGGCTGGAGGCTGACCGGAGACGGTGCCATGGAGGTGGTGAAGAAGACCGGAGCGATCCGCACCAAGGCCGGATTCGGAAACTGCCAACTGCACGTGGAATGGGC
>JBGUED010000210.1:0-5073 GCA_041821525.1 Candidatus Aminicenantaceae bacterium
GAACGGACGGGTTTTCTCAAGGAGCTCACGCAAGAGCTTTCCTCTCGGACCGAGCTGCGCATCAAGAGTATCCGGATCTTCTTTGACAAGGTCAAAAACTTCTCTCGTGTGACCGATCAGGATTCCCTGTTCGCCTTCGCAAAACATCTGGAATTGCTCCGTCAGGTCGGGGACAACCCTGCCTCGGCCGAGGCCGAGCTGGAGGAGGATGCGATCAACGTGCTGACCGTGCACAAGGCCAAAGGGCTGGAATTCCCCGTGGTATTCATGGTTGGATTGATCGCCGGCCGCTATCCCGGACGGGCGCGCAAGGAGCGCATCCCGATCCCTGAGGCGATCCTGGGCGACACAGTACAGGGCCCCTCACCCGAAGCCGATAGGCTCCCGGAGGAGGACGGCGTTTCCTATGTACGGGAGGAGAGGCGCCTGTTCTACGTGGGAATGACCCGGGCCAAACACACGCTCTACCTGACCTGGGCCCGCGATTACGGCCTCAAGCGGCTCAAGAAGGTCAGCCCCTTTGTCCTGGAGGCGCTGGACCTGGCCCGAATCCCCGAGGAGACACAGCAGGCCTCGTCCCTGGAAGAGATTCAGCGCTATGCCCCACGGCCCGTGCCGGCCGCCAAAGGAGTGCAGGGAGGGCTGCAGGCGGAGCTGCAGTTGAGCTTCTACCAGGTGGATGACTACCAAACCTGCCCTTTAAAATACCGCTATCGACACATCATCCGGATCCCGGTGCTGCCCCATTATAACCTGGTATACGGCCGCGTGCTGCACGGAACCATCCATTTCTATCTGCAGCAGAGGATGGCCGGCAAGACACCGGACGTGGGGGAGGTGCTGACCGAGTACAGGCATCGCTGGATCAACGAGGGATTCCTCAGCAGGGAGCATGAGGAAATGAAGAAGAAAGCTGGAGAAAGGGCCCTGCGGAGGTTTGTCAAGCGGGACCAGGCTTTCGGCCAGATACCGGAGTCTCTGGAGCGGTCCTTCAAATGGCAGGAAGCAGAGCTCCGCTTCACCGGGCGGTGGGACAGGATCGACCGCCTCCCTGAAGGTGAGGTCATCACCGATTTCAAGGCTACTGAAATTAAGTCTCAGGAGGAGGCGGACCATCGCACCTCGAGCAGCCTGCAGATGGACGTTTACGCTCTCTCGTTCCTGAAGGCCACAGGCACACCCGCCCTGGAAACACGGCTCCAATTCCTGGAGTCGGATATCATAGGCCGGGCACGAAAAGGCCAAAAGGAGATACAGAGGGCGCTGGACAAGATCATGGAAGCTGATTCAGGGATCCGAAGGCAGGATTTCACGGCCAAACCCGACTGGCACAGCTGCAGCAACTGCGTATTCAACAGCATCTGCCCGGATTCCTACGCCTATTGAACAGTTATATTAGTACTCCGTATGGCATATTTTCATGATTGATGAGGTAAAGACTGGGTTATCTGCGGGCTAAGATTGCCGTGGCGGCGAAGAAATGGCTCATGAGCTGTAGTCGTCTACAGCGATTGGGCCATGATGATAACGACGCGGTGAGATTGGCCCGCAGATAGCCCAGGCTAATCGGTGGGGAGCCAGAAGGGCATGAGAGCCCAGGGCACATTCCTGTCCAGCAGGGAGAGGGTGGAGAGGAGCTTCTTTACCCGAGGCGAAAGCCCGGCATCCAGGCGTACGGTCCGCCTTCCCCAGGCCATGTCCCAGAAGGATATCTTCTTGGGCCATACCTCCAGCCGGACCGGATCCTGGTCTGCGATTCCGGCCAGCTCCTTGGCGATGGCGATGGCCCGGGAGAGGCCGCCCAGCTCATCCACTAGGCCCAGCTCCAGTGCTTGGGCACCGGTCCACACCCGACCCTTGCCGATGCGGTCGATCTCCTCCTTGGACATCCTGCGCCCTTCAGCCGCCTTGGTGATGAAGTGGTCGTAGGTCTTGAGGATCTCTTGCTTGAGGAGGAGGCGTTCCTCAGAAGTGGCCTGCCGGAAGGTGGAAAACATATCGGCCCGCTCGCCGTACTGGATCTTCTCGGCGGTGATGCCCAGCTTGGCATAGAGTTCCCGCAGGTTGATCTTGGCGAAGATGACGCCGATGGAACCTGTCAGAGTCTGGGGATGGGCCACGATCCTGTGGGCGGCCATGGCGACCTGGTAGCCACCGGAGCCGGCCATATCGGACATGGAAACGATAAAGGGCTTTTCTTTTTTGGCCAGCGTGACTTCTCTCCAGATGGAATCGGAGGCCACGGCCGACCCGCCCGGGCTGTCCACACGAAAGACGATGGCCGCCACTGTTTTGTCCTGACGGGCTCGCCGGATCCAGCGGGACACTGTTTCGCTCCCCATTATCCCATACATCCCGCTGCCGCTAATGATGGGCCCCACCCCGTAGATCAGGGCCACCTTCCTGCCCCGGTTCAGTCCCAGCGAGGTGGGGTTGATCCGGAGGTACTGCTGGTGTGTCACCCTCGTGATCTTTGAGCGATCGCCCATGAGCATCTCGATGAACTGATCCTCATAGAGCAGCGAATCCACCAGCCCCGCCTCCTGGGCGGATTCCCCCTGAAAAAAGCCGTGGTCGATGAGATCTCTCACGTCCTCTTCGCTCTTCCCCCGCGCGGTCGCAACCTCCCGGACGTACTGCTGGTAGAGGCTCGCATAGAGCGAATCCAGCATCTCCCGGTGGGCAGGAGTCAGTTTTTCCTCTGTGAACATGTGGTAGGCGGTCTTGTAGTCCTCCACATGTTCGACCTCCGCCTCCACGCCCAGCTTGTCCAGGGCCTGCTTGACGAAAGGGATGTAGCCGCCGATCCCGTTAATGATGAGGAAGCCTTGAGGATGGAGAACGACCTCGTCGCAGGCCGTAGCCAGGTAGTATTCCTTGTCAAAATCGATGGCCTCCTCGATGTAAGCATAGGCCTTTTTCCCGGAGGCACGGAAATCCAGAATGAGGTCCCTGATCTCGTTGACCTTGGCCCAGTCGCACACGAGGTTCCCCATGCGCAGCACCACGGCTGAGATCCTGCTGTCGACCTTGGCTTTCTGCAGGTTGGTCCAGATGTCGTGCATGGAGAGCGCTGTGGGCTTGAGATAGAGGAGGGTCATGATGTCGGGCCCGGGCTTTTCCTGGATTTCCCCCGTGAGCCTGAGCTCCAGAAACGAGTTGGCTTTTACTGTCGGGGCCTTAGAGAACTGGAAGTAGAAGAATGAGGCGAACGTGACCGTCAGCAAAACAAAAAAGATCACCAGGATGATGAGGACGTAGGTTCCTTTGCGCATCTTCTCTCCTTTCGACGGCACGGGAAGTACGGGTTCTTATTATACGGGTTCTTACTATATAAGACTTCTGCCATTTAGTAAACCGGTCGGAGTTGCATATGTCTGCGGCCTTCATTACAATACAATGTCACCCAGAGTAGAGAGGGAGAAGCCCATGGCGAATGCACTCAAAATAGAGGATGTCTCCAAGCAGTTCGGCTCGTTTTATGCTGTCAAGCAGTTGTCCTTTGCGATTCCCGAGCGCGCGATCTACGGCCTCCTGGGGCCCAACGGAGCCGGCAAGACCACGACCATCCGTATGGTCATGAACATTATCATCCCCGACTCGGGCCGGATCGAGGTCCTGGGCCGCAGCATGGACGAGGACATGAAAACCAGGATTGGATACCTGCCGGAGGACCGGGGATTCTACCCCAAGATGCGGCTGGGGGAACAGCTGCTCTTCCTGGCCGCATTGAAGGGGCTCAGACATGCTCAAGCACGCCAGACGATAGACCTCTGGCTGGAGCGGTTCGATCTCATGGACTGGCGGTCGAAAAAGACGGAGGAGCTGTCCCGGGGCATGCAGCAGAAGGCCCAGTTCATCGCCACGATCCTGCATGATCCCCGGCTCATCATCTTGGACGAGCCCTTCTCGGGCCTGGATCCGGTCAACACCAAGCTGTTCAAGGACGTGATGCTGGAGATGCGGGACAGGGGCGCCACGATCATTTTTTCCACTCACCGCATGGAACAGGTCGAGATGATCTGTGACGACATCTGCCTCATCAACAAGGCGGAAAAGGTCTTGGAAGGCAACCTCAAGGAGATCAAACAGCAGTATGGGAAGAACACGGTCGTGCTCGAATACGAGGGCGATGCCGGCTTCGTGCGGAAATTCCCCGGGATTGCCAAGCTGGACGACTATGGCCGCTACATGGAGATTCAGCTCAAGGAGAGCGTCGATCCGCAGGAACTCCTGAAGCTGGTGACCGGGAGGCTTCGCGTCGGCCGTTTCGAGGTCAAAGAGCCGACACTCAACGCCATTTTCATCGACAAAGTGGGAGGCAACCATGCGTAAGATCCTCGCTGTTGTCAAACGGGAATACCTCCAGATCGTCCGGACCAAGGGCTTTATCATTGGCACGGTTCTGGGGCCGGTCTTCATGTCCCTGATGCTCATCGTGCCCATCGTGCTGTCCGTGATGACCGTGGAACAGCAGGAGACGATTGCGGTCTTGGATGCCAGCGGCGAGGTCTATTCCGGGTTGGAAAAAAAGCTGAATGATGTCCGGCTTAAAGACGGCTCCCTCCGCTACATCCTGGAAGAGTACCGGATGTCGGACGATCTGGCGGAGCTCCGGGAGCGGTTGAATCAGAAGGTATTGAAGAAGGAGCTTTCAGGCTACCTCTATCTGCCTGCGAACATCGCGTCCGCAGGAGGAGCCGAGTTCGTCTCCGAGAATGTCTCCGACTTCGAGAAGACCCAGAACATCCGCAGCGCTTTGAATTCCGTGATCATTGAGGAGCGGCTCAAGGGCGCGGCCATAGACCCGCAGCTGGTCGGCAGCCTGATGATGCCGGTCTCCCTCACGACCCACAAGGTCACGACCCGAGGCGTGGAAGAGGACACCGGAGGCACCTTTCTCATCTCCTATTTCCTCGTCCTCATCCTGTACATGACGCTCATTTTCTACGGCCAGGCGATCATGCGCGGTGTGATCGAAGAGAAAAGCTCCCGGGTGGTGGAGATCGTGCTCTCATCGCTCAAGCCGTTCCAGCTCATGGCCGGAAAGATCGTCGGGATCGCGGCCGTGGG
>JBGUED010000211.1:0-5069 GCA_041821525.1 Candidatus Aminicenantaceae bacterium
GGCCCAGGTAGGGATCTGCGCAGATCTGGCTGAGGAGCCGCATCTCGCCCTCATCTCCTTTGTAAGGATCGTAACAGACCAGGTAGGAGCTCCCGGTCTCGAGGAAGTACAGCAGGCGGTGATCCGGGGAGTGGGCCACAGCGGTGAAAGTCTGTTCCGTCTCCCAGTAGGCCCGGTGGACAGGGATCCCGACCTCTCTCTGGATAAGCCGGATCATCATGTTCTCGATCTCGTCCGTTTCCGGATCATAGCGCCAGAGCCGACCCTGTCCCCAGCAACCGTAGACCCGCCCCTTATCATCGACACCGAGAGTACGGCCCAGGGCATCCCAGTTCTGGACCTGCCCCATGTCCGTGGTCCTGCCCGTCTCGATGTCATAGTAGAGGAAGTGGCCCTGGGGATATGTCAGCCCGTAGAGCCGTCCTCTTTGGGGGTCCATGGTCATGGTGAGCAGGCCGTTTCCCTTGAGGGCGATCCCGAGGTCGGTAACGGTGTCGGTTTCGGGATCATACACAATCCAGTGCCCGCCGGGATAGGCTTCCCCGCTCGTGAACTTGGCAAATCCAAACCAGCCGGAAAGATGAGTCCCGAAATAGATCCTGCCGTCGCCGCCCTCACAAATCTGCGTGTGCACCTTGGCCTGCGGCTCGACGGGAAGGTTGGCCTGTCCCGTAATCCGGTTCATGTCTCCAAGCAGCCTCATGGAATCGGTCTTGGGATCATAGACCGCAATGCTGGCTCCCTTCCCATGTTGATTCAGCCCCACGTAGACGCGGCCGTCAGAGGCGGCCAGGCATGCGGTGTAGTTGGAATCCCAGACGATCGGATCGGGAAAGAGCCGAGATTCCATCCGGACGATCTTCTTTTCCCCCCACGCTCCACCAACCAAAGCCACAAGGAGCAGCCAAACGCCCAGGATCCGTCTCGATCGCATGCCAAAGTTATTTTTCATCATCTCTCCCCTCCTCCGTCCAATCCCAGGGACATCAGCACCAGCCGCCGCAGGTCGTGTTGAAGGCCCGCGACTGCAGAGAACATATCCGGATCCTTTGCCAGGTTGTTGAGTTCATAAGGATCCTTCTCCAGGTCATAGAGCTCCGCCTTGTCTTCATCAAAACGGATCCAACGGATGTACTTGTACTTCCCCTTGCGGACGATGCGGTAATCCAGGCTGGCTGTCCAGGGGAACGGGTTCTCGTGGCTGTAGAATTCGATCAGGATGGAATCGTGGACTTCGTTTTTCTGTCCCCTCATCAGGGGTATCAGAGACGTTCCCTGAATGTGTTTGGGAATCTCTACACCGGCCACATCGAGAATGGTGGGAGCCAGGTCCACAGATACAGTCAGGCCGTTGATCTCGGTTCCGGGCTTGACCAGGCTGGGAAACCGCATAAGCAAGGGTGTCTTCACCGATTCTTCGTAGGGCAGGCGGCGCTCGACGGTCAGTCCGTGCTCGCCATAGAAATAGCCGTTGTCACTGGTGAAAATGATCAGAGTGTTGTCCAGCTGGCCGGTCTGCTTCAGGGTCTCCACTATACGGCCCACACCGTCGTCCACTGCCAGCATCATCTCGGCTCGGCGGCTGATGGTCGCGTCAGCTATGCCCGGATCGATCTCCCGGGCCCAGTCTTCATCTTGCTCAAGGACATGTCTGAACTCCAGGGCCTTGGCAATGACGGGTTTGCTCTTCCGATCCTGATCGGACATGCCATAGTTGGGGCGCCGCTGCATGGTCTTGCCGTCATAGCGGCCCTTGTGGCGTTTGGCAGGCATGAATTCCCGGGGCACGCTTAGATCGATCGTCCCGTCATCCAGCTGTATTGCTTCCGGGTGTAGGGCTTTGTGGCCGATATAGACAAAAAACGGCCTGTCACCGGACTCCTTGATGAATCCCACGGCTCGATCCGTAAAAATGTCTGTGATGTATCCCTTGACCGGATGGATCCGCCCATCCTCATACAAGTCAGGATCGAAGGTCTTGCCCTGCCCGGCAAAGCTCACCCAGTAATCATAGCCGGGCCGGGGAGTGGGGTCATTGCCCATGTGCCATTTTCCGACATGGGCAGTCCGGTACCCGGCCCTCTGCAGATCCTTGGGGAACAGATCCAGGAGGTGGCTGGCATGGCTGCGGGAGGTGTTGTCGAGTATGCCGTGACGCGAGACATACTGTCCGGTGAGGATGCTGGCGCGGTTGGGCGAACACAGGGGTGTGGCATGATAGGCGCTGTTAAACATGGCCCCCTCAACCGCCAACCGGTCGATGTGCGGTGTCTTGAGATAGGGATGACCTCCTGCGCCGAACTCGTCGAACCGCATATCATCCACGACGATCAAGACGATATTGGGCCGCTCCTGTCCGGCGAGGAGAGAAGGCACCAAAGCGACCACAATAATACTCAACATTGCTGTGATCGATCTGATTCTAAATCGACTTTTATTCATCTTTTATTCCCCTCCGATCTTCCTGGCAAACGAAGCTTCAGCAGCGCTTTTTCACCAGAAACATTCGGGACTAAACATATCATAGGCCACAAGCAAAGGCCATGGTATGCACTGATTGACCGGGTTATCCCCCTGTGATATATCTGGCCATGAAATACATGAGGGAAATTGGAGGAAAGAGGAAAAAATGCATATACAAAAAACAGTCAGAATAACCTGGCGGACTCTCCTGGCGATGGTCATTGTCCTTCCGATCGGACTCCTCAGCCAGTCTTCCCGGCAAACTCAGGCCGACGACTACACCTGCTATGAACTGCTGGCCCCGGAAACTCAGAGCTTCCGCATCACATATGACGTCACAGCTACAACGGCCGGGGCAGAGTACTTCTACAACGCGATCCGGGTAGGGAGCGAACCGGATGTACACGCCGTGTACGACCTGATGACAGAAACCCAGCTCGAGTGGAAGATTGTCGACGGCTCGGCCGCCCAAAAGCAAGGCCTGGCGCGCGCCAATCCCGAGGGTCAGTACATCCGGATAAAGCTCGCGCGGCCGGTGCCGGAGGGTGGAGAGTCGCGGCTCAGGATCGAAAAGACCTATAAGGATCCGAAGAGCTATTACCTGGAGGGAGATAGACTGATCTTCTCCCGCACGCTGGGCATCAAACGCAATTCGGTCGTGCTCCCCCGGGGTTATGAACTCATCAAGTGCAACTATCCCTCGCAGATCATGCGGACTGAAGACGAAAGGATCAAGATGAGCTACATGAACCGCGGGCCCTCTGGTGTGCCGTTTTTGGTGGAAGCCCGGCTGCTGCCGAAAAAAACAGAGCAGCCGGAATCCTCGAAGGCTCCTGTGACACAGGAAGCCCGGCATACGGCCAGCACGTCACGACCTTCTCCTGCCTCACGGCCCGGGGCCCGGGTGAACTACCGGATTTCCGAGCGGGCATTTCAGGATCGAGAGATCGTCTACTTCCTGCAGCCTCCTGAAACCCACTCCTTTCGGCTCTACCATGATTACACAGAGTCGCGCGTGGGCATGGACAGGTATCTCAATGTGGTCCGGGCAGGCAGCAAGGCGTCCGATCCATCCGCCAAGATTCTCGACACCGGGAAGGACCTCAAGATCGAGACCCTGAAGGGGGAAGCGATCAGCCAGCGCGGGATCGAGATCGGACAGCCCATCACATCGGAGACAGAGGTTGTAGTCATCTGGTTCGACCCTGTCAAAGAGGGCAGTTCGGTCCGCCTGCGTATCGAAGAAACCTATACCGATCCCAACCGCTACCTGCTGCATGGTGACGAACTGGTCTGGGATCGGAGCTTTGGCCGGCCCCGAAACGTGGTCATTCTTCCCGAAGGCTGGTATGTGATTGAAAACTCCATCCCTGCGGTGGTGTCAGAAACGGAAGACGGGAAGATCCGGCTTACCTATGTGAATGACCGACAGGGAAACATCGATGTCTTTATCAAAGCCCGGCGTCGATGACACAGCATTCCGAAACATTTCAGGACTTGAGATATCGAGATCACACTTGGTAAGGAGGCATCATGAGACTGCGATCCACTCTAGGATTTTTATTACTGGCTGGAATTATGGTCCTGGCTCTGACAACGACCGCATCCAATTCAGAGCAGCCGCAGGCCCCCGAGCATTCCTATCTCTACAAAGCCTCCTTCGTGCGGGCCGCCCCGGGAAAGCTGCTCGACCTGATCAAGCTCTACAAGAACCAGATGGCTGTCTATAAGGCTGCGGGAGATGAACCCCCGTTCTGGTGGCGCCACACACAGGGCGACCAGTGGGACCTGATGCTGCTCTTCCCCCTGGAGAGCTACGCAGAATTCTATTCTCCGAAGAGAACGCTCAAACGCGAAAAGGCCGGGAAGGCGGCATCCCTCTCCATGATCAACTTTCAGGAGGAATTTCGGTCCTGCACGGCCTGGCATGAAGACCTCTTTGTGATGGGTCCTCCCCTGGAAAACGTGGAAAAGGAATTCGACGGCTCAGCCTACTTCCACATCGAAATATTCGTCGCACTGCCGGGCAAACACGAGGAGCTGCTAAAAGAACGGGTGATGGAAAACATCTATCAGACGGGCATTGGACGGCCCTGGAACCTGATCTTCATAAAAGATCAGGGCGCTGCCTGGGACCTGTTCACATTGGGGTGCTACCGGAACCTTCAGCACTGGGCCTCTAGCTATGAGGGCACAAATGAACAGAGGGAGGCGGCTGCACGTAAGGCCGGCTTCGAAGGCCCAGATGCCATCGGGCCCTATATGCGGACCCTGATCTTCATGCACCGCGACACCATGGGAGTTGCGATAAAGTAGACATCCGTCCGCCTTGAAATTCATTCCGGACTAAAAAACTCACATTTTCTCTGTAAAGACAGAATATTTTTCCCAATCCCGAAGTATTCCTAAACAGAGAGGCAAAGACAATGACCACTATCATCTTGATCGCAATCGCTGCTTTAGGCGTCACATTTGTTGTCCTGGCCATGCTGATGACCCATGAGGTTTCCAAGCGTGGTGTCAAGATCAATTTCCTGCTGATCCGCCTGTACATAATCAAGTACATGCATCAATATAAAGAGCTCACAAAAAAAGAAACGGGCAGG